>CAZNDR010000071.1:0-8510 GCA_964571835.1 uncultured Cytophagia bacterium
ATCAATTGATTTTTCATTGCGACATTGATCAAATCATCGCTTTTCTGAAAAAACAATGGACGCTTAATTGGCGTCCATTGTAATGGTCAAAACTCAAATTTTTAATTGAGGTGATCAGACCTTTTCGGGTACAACATACGGCTCACGGTAATGTCGAGTTAGTAGCGCGTTGGCTGCATCATCATCGACGAATCTCTCTTTCTTGCCATCAAAAATCAAATCTCGCCCCAATCGATAAGCGATATTGGCGATAAGTGGCAAGGCGCTCGAGAGAAAACCTTCTTCGACATCGCAAGTCAACGCTTTTTGATCACCTTTGCGAAGCGCATTAATGAAGTTAGCGTAATGTCCGCTGTCGCCTGAACCAGTGAGGTTCATCGCATCGTAGACGTCTTCATCAACCTCAGATGAGGAAGGTCCGGGTTCATTCTTTCTGCCAAAAAAGGTTTGCCAATCTCCGCCAGAATCGACTTGCATCCAGCCTTCACTGCCGTAGATGATATCGCCAATGGTTACTGGTTTTGCTTTATTCTCGATAGTCGTTTTTCCTTCGCTGGACGTTTTGACTTCGGGCAATGACACGCCTTCAGGGTTAGTAAATAATCCGCGCGTACCAAATTCAAAAATGGTTCCATCAGCATATTCAAAAATCGAAGTTTGCGTGTTGGGTGTTTCTTGCGACGAATCATAAACAAAAAGCCCGCCAGTCGATTTGACCTTCAGCGGATATTCCGCTTTTCCCAAAGCCCAGCGAGCGAAATCAAATTGATGGGGACCCTGATTGCCAGTGTCGCCGTTGCCATAATCCCAATGCCAATGCCAATTATAATGGAAGCGATTGCGGTTAAAATCACGTTTAGGCGCTGGTCCTAACCACAGATCATAGTGAACTTTGTCGAGATATTCTTTGGTATAGGGCGGTTCAAAATTATTACTTTCCACTGTTAATTTAAATTGTTCGCCTTCACTCAGTGGTCCATCTGGGTATCTGCCGATGTCAGCACGAGGTTTAAAGCACAAGCCACGAACCATATAAATTTTGCCCAGTTTGCCCTCTCGGATAAATTTTATCGCAGCATTGGCATTTACTCGCGACCGATTCTGAAAGCCGACCTGAACCAATACATTATATTTGCGTGCTGCTTCGACCATTTTCCGGCCTTCAAAAACATTATGGCAGGCAGGTTTTTCAACGTAAACATGTTTGCCGGCTTGACACGCCCAAATCGTTCCCAAAGCGTGCCAATGGTTGGGCGTAGCCATGGCCACGGCATCAACCTCTTTGTCGTCGAATACTTTGCGCATGTCCCATTCAGTTTGGGGCCGGTAGCCGAAAGCTTTTTCGATTTGCTTCAATCTCGATGCAAATAAATTTTCATCCACATCGACTAAATATTTGAGCCTGACATCTTTTGTTCTACCCAAATTTTCAATATGGCTGCCACCTCGACTGCGAATGCCGATTATCGCCATATTAATCGTATCATTCGCACCAATAATCTTGGCATAAGATTTCGCTGTCGAGGTCAGCACTGCCGTGCCCACTGCAGCGCCGGCAGCGCTGCTTTTTAAAAAATCTCTTCGTGATAATTGTTTTGACATTTTTACCTCCGCTAAGTTAGATTGATATTTGGCGTCTGCCATTACTTTATTTTGATTCGATTTTTTTCTCAGCTAAAGCTACCATCTCATCGAATAAATCATGTTGCTGTTTTAGTGCGACAACTCGATCAGGGACATAGTCGCGTGCCTCTAATAGAATCCATCCATTGTACTTTATGCCGACCAATAAATTGATTAGCTGCTGATAGGGGTAATTTGGATCATGTAATTCTCGAACATGAACTGTATCGCCAAAGCGATCTTTTACCAGATTAAAATTGTATTCCAAACCTTTTCCGATCAAATCTTCCGCATTGGAGTTCCAGCAGATGCCGACATTTTTTTCCGTGACGAAATCAAAAATCTTTTTCATGGTGGGTAATTCTTGAGTCTCTTTTCCGTGGATTTCAACGCGAACAACCTGTCCCAGATCATGGGCGAACTGGCCAAGTTCATTTAATGATTTGCCTATTTGTGCAAAAGTTTTTTCCGGCGGCACGCCTTGCGGCAGCGCGTTGGGCTTGACTTTGATACCTGAACCACCAGTGTCTTTCGAAAGAACCAAATCATCTTTTGCGCCTTGAATTTCTTTAGCCAATTGTTCGGCCTCTGGATAGTGAAACGCCCAGTTGCAGCCCATGCCGATATTGGTTACCGGGCTGTTCTCAAATCGAAGCCTCACCTCAGTTCGTTGCTTTTTATTCAAGCCAGCATGAACGCCGTGGGCATGTTCAACACGCAATTCCACACCTAACGTTCCAGTGCTAGCGCAATGGCGAAGCAGCGTCGGCAAGTCCCAGTCTTTCCCCCACAAATAGGTAACCAAACCGAACTTCATCTGCGGACTGGAGTTATTATCAGCAGCAAAATTTAATCTGTTTAGACCAATAACGCTGCCGGCAGCCAGGCCGGCGGCTGCTTTTGCACCATCACCAAGAAATTGACGACGGCTCAGAGGTGATTTTTTTAAAGCCATTTTTGGTCTCCTTGCAAGTTAAGATTATTGTCGCATTCCCATTTGGTATATCGAGCAATTAATTTTATTTTCAATCATTAAAATATGTTTTTGCCTGACCAGCGTACAATTTATGTCAGACCTTCATTTGATCCATGACATGTTCGCAAAAGGCTTTTGTGCATGAGCTTTCGATCGTGCTGGCGACAGCGTGGCGTTAGATCCTACCTGTCGTTTCTTCGCCCTCACTTCTAACCCTGCAAGCAGCATAACAAATATCAAAACTTCAAAAGCAAATTTAACTGCTAACATTTTGCATTTTTTTTGCGCAGCGTAATAAATCGAAGCGCTTTATTCAGCTTTTGATGAGCTTATTATTTTTTCTCACCAAGCCATTCGACGTTAAAGACAGCATGTTTAATCGTTTTTCCCATTGGTTCGTGATAAGAAAAAGTTAAGTGAATCAGACCATCTTTTGCTTGAATCAAAGAAGGATAGGCATAAGATTTTATCTTTTCATCAGGCACATTGATATTTTTCTTCCACTGCCAGGAGTTGCCTTCATCGTCAGACAGAGAAAGGGCCATACTGTGCCGTTCCTCTTCCACATCATTGTACGCCATTAGCCAGCGATTATCCTTAAGTTTAATCACCTCCAGACTTGAGCCTGGATTCGGTATTTCTGTGTCAACCGCAAAGGACCAGGTTTCGCCATTGTCTTGTGATACGCTTTTCAAAACTCGCATTGGAGGATCACCCGAGTCTCGAAAATAGGCGACCAGAGTCCCATCGTTTTTTTGAATAAAAGTAGGTTGAATTGGACCCAGTCCCACCATCGGTGAACTAGCTCGCCAGTGCTCTCCAACATCATCGGAAATGGCTGCTAAACAGATATTAAAACCGTCAGAATACAAGGGCAACAGAATTCTTCCTGAACCAAGGACTAACGGATGAATGCGAGTCATCCAGCCGATTTCTCGCTTGACCGGATCTTTGGCTGCTTCAATAATCATATTTACATAGGGAAGTGCATATTCGGACCACATTGGTTCGGCGGTCACATTTTTTTCAAATTCGCTTTGAATAGTAGC
Organism: uncultured Cytophagia bacterium; assembly: GCA_964571835.1. Lineage (GTDB taxonomy): Bacteria > Zhuqueibacterota > Zhuqueibacteria > Thermofontimicrobiales > Thermofontimicrobiaceae > CAZNDR01. The sequence continues at coordinate 3,649 of CAZNDR010000071.1, forward strand.
GGCAAATTTTTCTCCCGGATTCAGCAAGATAATGTCCTGCCAATCCCAGTTCGGCGCACCGGCTTTCTGATAATCTGAAGACAGCCGGTATTTCAGTATCGATCGTTCCCAGCGATGCGCGGTAACCGTGATCCAGAATAGCCACAGTCGTTCCTTTTGATCAACAAAAAGTACCGGATTGCAATCGGGAAAATTTGGTGTATCAGCCATGAGAAAAACTGTGCTCCAATTTTTCGCACCCTTTTTCAGCCGGGCGCCCTGAATGATAACATCATCTGCTGTTCTTTCTCCTGAGCCAATAAACCAACAAGCTAACAAATCACCATTAGGACATTCGACAATACTGCTGCCGTGAGCATGTTTGTCCTGCAGCGGAAATATTGGTTCATCATGATAGTACGGCTGAGCAGAAAGTTGTCTCGCTACCGAGGCCAAAAACAGGCAAGCGATCATAGCCGGCATCTTGACAAGAGTTGGCCGAAAAGTCTTAATCATGTTTTATCCTTTCATAATTTTATTGACGCGTTGAATAGTGTCCTTTATTTGATCAACGCTTTCAAAACCAATGGTCAAAGCATTTGTTGCCTCACTCTTTAAAACAAATTCCAAAGACGATTGACGTTGACTATCGGATATTAAAGTTCCGTTGCCAAAAATTTTCATTCCCACCACAGCAGCGCCGCGTTTTTTGGCAGCTTTTAAAACCGGCAACACCACTTCGGGATGATGATCCATGAAAGCGCCAGTATTATTGAAACGGGCAAAAATGATATCTGCCCACTCATTGCTGGCGGCAGTTTGCAGCGCGGGCAAACTGTGACAGGAAACGCCATGGGCACGGATGATGCCTTTTTCTTTCGCTCGTGAAAGCTCAAGGCAAAAGCTTTCCATCTCAGCGGGCCAATCGGCAGATGTCATGCCATGCAGCAGCACAATATCAATGTAATCCATTGCCAGCTCTTCGAGAAAAATTTCTAAAAAGCGAGTGGCAGTAAGGGTTTTCATCCATTCACTGGGCTGAGTCCACATTTTGGTGAGCAGGATAAATTTGTCGCGAGGATATTTCTTCAACGCAGCTCTGAAATAGCTGTGTGTTCCATATTGGTCCGCTGAATCAAAAAAATTGATGCCGCACGCTAAAGCGCAATCGGCAATTTTATGAAATTCTTTCAGGCCGAGTTTAGTTTGCCGCGATTGGAACTTGGTACCTTTGGTGCCCGTGCCCCAGGCGAGGCGGGAAACTTTGATGCCGGTTTTTCCTAATTCCACTGTATCGATGCGTTCATCACCAGCTGCGATCAAACGACGCTGGGTGAATAGTCCAGAGCTCACCAGCACAGTGCCTAAAACTGATTTCCTCAAAAACGATCGTCGAGATATAATGCCCATGGCAATATAATCCTAATTCTAAACTTGTATGACTTTCAAAGTTTTGATTTCAAATTTAGAAAACTGCAATTTTATTTGTTGATTTTCTAATTTCAATTCACGAATATTATTTTCCATTAAGTCGGTCTCAAAAACAGTTGCCCTGGCCAGCGCAATAGTTAAAGTTGCCTCCGCGGTTTTGCCTTTTGGTTCGCGCAACCGCACGATGGCAGCCTCTTCTTTTTCAGCTTTTTTGAGCACCTCCAAAACGATCTCGTCTCTGTCCAGCGAACAAGGGATTGAGAAATGTGTGCCATCGTAATTTTCAAAGATTGCTGGCTTTTGATTCAATTGTGCTGCCTCTGAAAATACCTCTGAGGCAATTAGCTCGCCGGTGTGAGGCAACAAACTATAAGTAAAATTATGCCTTCCCCGATCTGCTTTGGGATCTGGATTGGTCGATGAGCGGAGCAAGTTGAGATCGATGACATTGCCCAAAATTTTATGACCATATTTGCTATCATTGAGTAATGCCACTCCATAATCGTGATCTGATAAGTCAGCGAACCGATGAGCCACCACTTCAAATTTAGCCATATCCCAACTGGTGTTACGATGGGTGGGACGCTTGATGTAGCCGTACTGAATTTCAAAGGAGGCGGTATCAGCAAATACATTGACCGCAAAAGAGACGCGCAGCATTTTGTGATTTTCAATCCAATTGACTTCGGTATCAAAATCGAGCCGTTTGGAATTAGCAGCCAGGTAAATTTCTTGGACGATCTCAGAACTACCAATTTTAAAATCTTGTTGTACTCCCTGCCTCACTGTTCCCCGGCATAGCCAGCTTTGAGAAAGCAGGTGGGCAATTTCCCTCTGTTGTTTTTCATAAAAAATATCGATATCCCAGGCATCCCAGTTAACTGGTCGATCTTCGTAGAGACGCAAGACATTTCCCACCTGTCCCTCCGGCAGAATTTGCTTTTTTGCCTGCTTATCGTAGGCAGCTTTCAATTGGCCATTTTGATCAAACTCGTAACAAATGAGATCGTTTTCCAGGATAATTTTTTCTCCGCAGGTCGGAGAGTTAATTTTGGCGATCGTTTTTTTTCCGCGCCTCAACGTTTTGGCACTTAAAGGTAAAATTTTAATATCAGCAACTGACCTGCTGCCTTCGTTTTGAACAGCGATTTTTTTGCCTGATTCATCAAAAATTTCCCAGCCGTGCCAGGCGACAGGAAGCTCAATGGGACGGGAGTAAGCGTAGGATAAGGTATTGACGAGACAGAGTGTGTCCTCATTTTTTATAAATCGCAGCTCAGCAAACTTGTCGGTTAAGCGGTCAGCTTGATCGATCAATTTTTCGTAATCTCGGCGGCTGTCTTCATAAACTGGAGTTGCGCTTGATCCTGGAATAATGTCATGAAATTGGTTCAGGAGCACTAATTTCCACATCGCCTCCAATTCATTGGCTGGATAATCCTGGCTGGGCAGAGTTGAAAAAAGCAGCTCCAATTCACGAAGCTTCAGTTCCATGAATCGATTCATTTTTTTATTATGGGCTTGCGTAGTCAAGGTGCCGCGGTGAATTTCTAAATAAAGCTCACCCACCCAACGTGGCAGCTTGGCGCGGTGTCGATCGAGCCGTTCCAGCAGGAACTGTGCAAATTCAAATTTTACCCGAGGGCTGCCTTCCAAATCCTTTTGACGCAAGCCAGTTTCGATAATTTCCTCGGTCGGCCCGCCGCCGCCGTCTCCGATACCATACAAGGTCAGAAATTCAGGCAGATACGATCTTTCTTCAAAATTCTCTTCAGCAAATTTTAACGCCGAAGGTTTCAAGTCGCTGTTGTAATTATTTTCAGGGGGAAAATGAGTGATGACTTCAGAGCCGTCAATTCCTTGCCAAATAAAGGTATGATGAGGAAATTTGTTAAATTGACTCCAGGAAATTTTTTGGGTGACAAAATAGTCCAATCCGCTTTTTTTAAGTATCTGCGGCATGGCAGCACTATAGCCAAATATATCAGGCAGCCAGAGATTTTTTGCCTCTACGCCAAATTCATCTTTGAAAAAATTCTTGCCATGGAGAATTTGACGAATCATCGATTCACCGCTGATAATATTGCAGTCGGCTTCTACCCACATGCCGCCCTGTACTTCCCATCTGCCGGCAGCAATTTTTTCTTTGATTTTGGCGAACAATTCCGGATAATACTTTTTCACCAAAGCATAATGCTGCGCTTGAGAAGCGCCAAAAATATATTCATGGTATTTTTCAATCAAATCAATTTGGGTTGAAAAAGTGCGGGCGCATTTACGGATGGTTTCGCTGAGCGGCCAGAGCCAGGCAGTATCCAGATGAGCATGACCAATAGCAGTGGTTGCCAATTGCGAGGCTGAGGCTTTTTTCATCAATTCTGGACGGAGCAGCAGCCGGGCTTTTTCGACCTTCTGCCTGTCTTCTTGAAAATTGTCAATCGCTTGGTTCATAACTAACAGCAATCGTGCGCGGCGTACACCTCTTTCCGGCAGAGATTTCATGAGATCGTTCAACACGAGACAGTCAAGGTAAAAATGCCAGATATCTTTTCTGAATAAGCACAAAACAGCTTCGTTGAGCTGTGCTTCGTAGCTGCCAAAATTTTCTGGCACTTTCCATCCGTTCTCCTGGCTCAATTGCAAACCAAACAGTTGACCGGCTGAAGCCTCGATCCAAAGCTCGACCTTTTCATTCCCAGCAGCCTTTTCTGCAATCTCAAATCTATCGCGGCGAAATTTGGCATTCCAAAGACTATGAACACTCACACTCTGCAACGGTCTTCCTTCGCTGGAAAATATCAAACCCTCGCCGCCAAGATCGATTCGCGCTACGACCTGCTTGCCTTTCCATTCTGCTGGCACGCTGCCGCTGAGAAAAAACCATGCCCGATCCCAGTTTTTGCCCCAGACGGTGCCCTGTTCTATGGTTTCATATTTGCCCTTCCATCGCTCAGAAAAAGGGAGTATCCCTTCAAATCTGGAAAATTCAATTCTTAAGCCAATTTCGTCTTCATAAAAAAGAGTTTCCAATCTTTTAATAAAATTTTCAATTCGGTTTTCGTACAACTTCCGTTCAGTTGCGATCATCCGTTCTCTCCGCTGCAGTCAAATTGGCAATGAGGCAAAATGTTATCGACACCATAATAAAAAAAATTGTCGTCCATTAAAAATACTTTTTGCTGACAGCTAAAGATAGCAACTCAAAATTAAATGTTCAAGGAAAATTTAAAATATTTTGTGCCTAAATCGTTTTCAAACAAAAAGAGCCCATCTTAAATGGGCTCTTTTTGTTTTTTGATAGATGTCTTAAAACAAGCAGGGAAAAAGCTAACACTTCAAAACTTCTCAAAATGCGGTGACATGAAAATCCAATCACTATTTTCTCTTATTTCTGATCGTTTGTCTTGGCTTTTTTTATCCTCTATGAAGCGAGTCGGTTAACTTGGCGCGGA
>CAZNDR010000071.1:8520-11708 GCA_964571835.1 uncultured Cytophagia bacterium
TTCTAAAATCGATATATTTCTCTGGATCCTGTGCTTCACCATTCTGCCGAATTTCGAAATGAAGGTGAGCGCCGGTGGACATGCCAGTAGCGCCAACTTTGCCAATCATTTCTCCAGCTTTCACCTGCTGTCCTTCATGGATCAGCACTTCGTGCAAGTGCGCATAATATGTTTCAAAGCCAGAAGCATGGGTTATCATCACATATTTCCCCGGGCCTTTGTTCTCTTCATATTCGACAAAGGCGGCTGTGACTTTGCCATCTGCCGAGGCATAAACTTCAGTTCCTTTTGCCGCGGCGATGTCAATTCCATTATGCTGCACCACTTCTTTTGTCAACGGATGCAACATCTCGCCAAAACCGGCCGTAACCTTGCCGCCTGAAATGGGTAAGACAAAGTTTAAATTTTTAAAAGCTATTTGAGTAGCAATCTCATCCTCCTTCGCCTCAACAGGAATGATTGAATGACCTGTGGCATTTTTTACCACTTTGATTGCAGTAATTGTCTCCTTCGTTTCACTTCCTGCTTGCGGCGAAACTTGAGCAAACCATAGGCCATCGCGTTTGGGCAATTCTTTATCTACCATCGTCGCTGCCATGGGCAAAAGAAATAATCACAACAAAAACAAGGAGGGATAAATTATTCTTGATTGAAATTTTCCCATATTTTTTTCCCCTCTTAAATTTTTGATTCTGAAAATTAGTTTTTTCCTTTGGCTGCTAAATTTTGGCAGCACATTTATCTCATCAGCGCCAATAAGATTCATTTTTAACACTGCTAAAATTCCCCGTCCATAATTTTGATCAGAAATGTGCTTCTTGGACAGCACCATTTGGTCACAAATACATTCGCGAGCCAGATTGATTTTGCTATTCACAAATCAGACTAGTGGATTAAAAAAATAAACTATTTGCAGCAGGCTTTGCAGCTTCAGCCACAGATTGTCCCATCTTTTAATATGACTCATTTCATGACCGATGATCGAGCTTATAAAATCATCATTATCTTTTATTGAAATAATTTTTTCGGGTATGAAGATGATTGGCCGCACCATCCCTTTGGTGAAAGGAGAAAGATAAACCTGAGAACTGACCAAGGAAACAGGTCGCTTGATCCGAAAAAATTGTCGCCAATCCTCGATAATTTTATTTGTTTTCTCATTCGTTTTGTCACTGGCATTTTGTGCAGTCTTATAAAAGTGAAGCATATTTTTTAAATACATAGCCAGGAAAAGTAACATTCCAGTAAGCCAAACAAAAAATAAAATTGTGCTGGTAATAATATTATTCGAATTTTTTTCAGCTTCATTTATCAAATTTTTCGGAAGCCATCCGCGTTTTCATAATTGAAAGATTCGTTTTTGGTGCCAAATAACCAGGAACCAAAATTTTTCTCCAGATTAAAAAAATTGGTCACCTTTTCATAAACCTGTGATTGAAAAAAAAGATTTCTGATACTCAGAGAGAAGGAAAGATTCGGAGGAAGCAAAAGCCGCAATAAGACAAGAAGCCACAGCGCATAGTGCCATTGTAGTGATCTCTTTTTTAGCAGAAAAATTAGCAGCCAAACAATGACAAAGATTATCCCAGCCTAAAATGTCTCGTGCCAGAGAAAAGCAATTGCTCTCATGCTCAATATAGCAATGATTTGAAAATCCATTTGTTCACCCCTGTTTTTTTTCTGAAAGCAATTGATTTAATTCTTCAATTTCCGCTGGTGAAAGAGTTTTGCTTCTGGCAAAAAGCGCAACAACCGATCCCACCTCCATTTCCAATACCCGGTCAGCAAAAAACTGAACCAGACGCGCCAGTCCGGCAGGACGTGAAATGAGCGGCTTGTAAATAAATAGCCCATGGAACGACTCACGGCTCAACAGATTTTTAGCCACCATACGATCCATCATTGTCTTTGTAGTGGTATAGGCCCAATGATAAGTTTCCTCGAGTTTGTCATTAACTTCGCGCACCGACGATTGACCTTCTTTCCACAAGATTCTGAGAATATCGTACTCAGCGCGTGAGAGATCTATTAGCTCAGTTTTATTATCCATGTCTTCATCCTGTTATCATATAATAGTATTACTACAATGTAGTATCAATGCTAATAATAAGCAGTTTTATTTTAAATGTCAAGAATTTTTTAATTTTTTTCTTGCATTAACCGGGAAGAACATGTATATTGCAGCCGATACAACAAGACCAGTTTATGGCAGTCACATGAGAAAAAATTCAAACTTCAATGATTATGATGATTTTGACCATCATCAAGAATGGGATGAAGATCAGTGGGAAAAATTTTTTCAAAAGGAAGATGAGCACAGACGTCGGCTGGAACAGTTATTGGATAAATACGGCTACTCCAAGCAAGGATTGCTGAAAGCCTTTGAAGAGATGGGCTATCAAATTGACGAAAATCAAGAAATTGAAGATGCCCGGGCGAATGAAGAAACTGACGAAGATGAGAGCGAGGATTATTTGACTGATTCGAATAAAAGCTGGCAATCCGACTATACTGTTCAGGATCACATGTCGAATGCGCATCCTCTATTCCGCGATTGTTACAATTTGATCTTGAAAATAATGAAAATGCTGCGTCATGTAAAGGTTCGTAGTCGTGAACATCCAGTGGTTATTTTTCAAAGCGGATTGTTCGAATGCTTGAGCAAACTCATCCGCGCTGGATATGATGATATCGACTACAAATTAGATGCCGAACAGGGACTCATTCTTGCCGCGCTTAAACGTGCTCGCAAAGCGCTATTTCTTTCGCTGTTGACAATTCCGGAAATGAACAAACTGAAAATTTTATCCGGCACCACCCAAAAATTATTTCGCTACGAAATTATGAATCTGCTAAGAGGTGTCAATGCTGAAATTATTCTGCAAAAGAATAAGCTCTGAATGTTCATCCAGGTTTGCTTTTTTGCCCGGCGCTGTTTCGTATCTCTTTATAATTTAATTAATTTTAATAATCAACAGCTACGATATGCCTATGCTGACTGGTGATCAATTCCAACATCGTGCTGCTTTTTTGATAATTTTCAGCCTGTTTCCACTTTGTGCATCAAGTTTAGCTTCCAGATAATTCTCACCAAAATTCTTAAATGTGAAAAGCCTTATGTTTGCTTTATTGATTCCAATGGTATGCAAAAACGACACGCGTTTCAACCTTATTATTTTAGGTAAAAA
>CAZNDR010000071.1:11718-12496 GCA_964571835.1 uncultured Cytophagia bacterium
GGTAAAAAGATTATAAGCTAATAAGGTCAAAATTGGTGGGTAACGCTTATGCTATTAAGGCAAAAAAGAAAAAAATAAGCTTTCAAAAAAATTAACAATTCAATCGATTTGCATTCAATTAGGATCAGACTAAGATATCGATTTTTAGCTATTGGACGCGCTGATTGTATTTTTGAGCGATTTATCAGTATTAAAATCTTTGTTACTGCAAAATGAAAGAGGACATTTATCAGTCAGGTCAAATTGTCGTTGGTCTCATTTTTGTGAAGCGCAATCGGCGCTCCGATGTACCCGGCATAAACAAAACAACAAAATTTTTCTTAATATCAAAATTATTGTTACGCACATTCGCCAGACTGCTGGTAAGTTACTACAGATGTTTGGGCAAAACAAAAGATGCCCATATTTCCCACTATTTCTATCATAGCGAGCAAAGGACGTAGCCATAGAAAAAGAGATCCAATCGGGGGGATAAATTATATGATTAGCAATACCAGCCATACTAAAGTTCTTGTTTTTGGCCTGGAAGGAGCTTCATTAGATGCTATACAAAAAATCGTATTAAAGAATCAACTACCATTTTTGCAAAAAATATTTGCCACCAGCAGTTTTGGTAATTTGACCTCTACCCTGCCTTTAAACGGCGCTGCCACCTGGACTTCTTTTTTTTCAGGCAAAAATCCTGGAAAACACAGTATCTATGATTATCTGAAACCGAATGGTTCTTTTCACCAGCCCAAAATCATCGACAATGATTCCATCCAATCAGAGTTGATGT
>CAZNDR010000072.1:0-12482 GCA_964571835.1 uncultured Cytophagia bacterium
GTGCAATGCTTCGCCCTATTTTTATGAAGAGGAAAATTACGTCGATGATATGGAACTGGCGGCAATTCAATTATTTTTCCATACTCAAGAGAAAGCTTTTTTGACTGAAGCTGTCTATTGGGGTGAATTGGAGCCAGTGACGCCCTGGTTGGGTGCTGATACGGCACGGCATTATCAATGGTACCCGTTTGTAAATGTGGGTCATTATGTAATTGCTAAAGCGGCAAACAGTCCTCACAAAAACGAATTTATTAAATTCATAAAAGAAGGAATTGACCGTGTATTTCAGCGTGGCAAAGTAAATGGCTTTTTGATGGGAATTCCATTTATCTGGTGCTCGAATAATTTGGTTGTCGCCATGCTTACTCAACTGCGATTGTACCAGCAGCTTTCTGGAGATGCACAGTTTGACGAAATGGAAGCCTCATTGCGCGATTGGCTGTTCGGCTGCAATCCGTGGGGAACGAGTATGGTAATAGGTTTCCCTGAAACCGGCGACTATCCCTCAGATCCGCATTCCGCATTAAGCGCCGCCTTCAATTTTAGAATCGACGGAGGCTTGATTGACGGACCGCTTTACACGTCAATTTTCAAAAAATTAATCGGATTAAAAATCGTCCACGGCGATGAGTATGCCGAATTCCAGTCAGATTTGTGTGTGTACCATGATGATTACGGCGACTATTCGACCAATGAACCGACTATGGACGGCACGGCCAGTTTGTCTTTTTATTTATCTTCGTTGGAAGACAAAACGCACCAGGTCACATCAGATCATTTCGTTCGACAATTTGGCGGTATTATCAGAGGTGACACCACTAAGAAAATAATCCATCTTGTTTTTAGCGGCGATGAATACCATGAAGGTGGTGACATTATTTATCAAACGCTAAAGAAGCAACAAGCAAAAGCCCATTTTTTTTTCAGCGGGAACTTTTATCGTAATCCAGCCAACAGAAGGCTGATAAAGAATTTAAAAAAAGCGGGGCACTATTTAGGCGCTCATTCGGATAAGCATTTGCTTTATGCCGCCTGGGAAAAGCGAGATTCTCTGCTCATCAGCAAAGAAGAGTTCAGAAGGGATTTGCACGACAATTACCAGGCAATGGCAAATTTCGGTATCACCAAAAAAGAGGCTCCGCTTTTCCTGCCGCCCTATGAATGGTACAATGATAAGATCAGTTTGTGGACCAAAGAGCTCGGTTTGAGACTGATCAATTTTTCACCCGGTACTTTTTCAAATGCCGATTACACGACGCCGCAAATGGGCAAAAGCTATTGGAGCAGTGAAAAAATTTACCGACAAATTTTACAATTTGAAACAGATTCGGCAACCGGGCTTAACGGATTTATTTTGTTATTGCACATCGGAACTCATCCCGACCGCACTGACAAGTTTTATTGGAAACTTGATGATCTGCTTTCCGAGCTTAAGAAAAGAGGCTACCGCTTCCAGATATTGAAGTAAAAAAATGATTCCTCGTTTAGCGGCACAAATAAGCGTGTTTAGCGTCTAAAAATTATAATGAGTGGAAAATATTCTCGGCTAATACCCAGGTCGCATTTTCACCAGTTGCGCTTTGAAATGATTCAATAAAAATTGTAAATAGAAAAAACTGATAGCGATCTAATCATCGTAAACAAAAAAACCGGCCAGCAATATTCTCAATAAAGCATCACGAAAAATTTGGCAATTAAATTTATTGATTATAAGCGACGTCCCCACCGTGACAACAGGCCTCAGTTTTATGATTCTGGAAAAACATATTCAAAATGTGGTCAGGAGAAGCAAATCATTTTTTGCCAAACAGCGCCCGGGTCATCTCTTGATAAATGTCAGTTTCCCAGTAGCTGCTCCAGAAATTCCACCACTGTACCAATTTAATTTGGACAAACAACTGAACCAATGGCTCGATGCGAACTTGGCTGCTCGACGTCCACTGTGGCAGGCAAAGCAGGGATTGGACGATGACTGGATTCCCGCCATTTGCCCACGTTTTGGCATTGCGGAACATTCGGCCTGGCTCGGAATGGATGTCGTTCTGCAGGAAGATACCTGTTTGTCGCTGCCGCTACTCCAATCACCTGCAGATATGGACAGGATCCAGTTTTCTGAGCAGAACAAATGGTTTCTCTATATGAAAAAAGGTTATGACTATCTGCGCAGCAAAAAGGATGGCTGCTTTGTGCTGGCGCACCGCGGAACGATGACCCCAATGGATCTTGCCAATGCCGCCCGTGGTGATGAAATATTTGTGGACTTTGCACTTTCGCCTGAATTCTGCCATCATCTGATGAAATTTCTTCTTCGGGCTGCCTCACGGTATTACCAATATCTTTGCTCCTGGGCTGACCACATCGCTGGCGGTTTTATCTTTTTTATCGGCAATAATTATCTGGAACAATCCTGTTTGGGCCACCTGTCCAATGATCTGGCCATGCTCTGCTCGCCGGAAGTCTATCGGCAATTTGGTTTTCCTTATGAGCAGCAGTGGTGCCAAAAATATCAGCGTGTTTTTTATCATGTTCACAATGAAAAAATGCACTTCGTTCCCGAACTGGTAAAATTGCCCAATCTGGCGCTACTTGAAGTGAGCAACGATCCCAAAACGCCAGCAACACTGGATGACTTAGCTCGAATATTTTTTTTAACTGGCAAAGCTAATTTAATGCTGCATGGTAGCAGCGACCAGGTCCGGAAACACTGGCAAGAATTGCAGCAGCGAAATGTGTGGCTGCAGGTCGATTGTGAAGACAGAATTGATGCCGCAGACGTCATCGCGTTTGTGCGCGATCGATCTTTGCCACTTTAGCTTTTTTTGCAGAAAAAACAAAGTAACAACCGGATCTTCTCAAAATCGACCACCCATTGAGCTGGGTGCGAGTTCTCAGGACAGCGCTGTTTAGTTCGCACCCATTTGAGTGGGAGGCAAAAGGTGGATTAAACTTCGGCTACGCTCAGCCTGACGATGCTGACATGTTACCCTGAAACCCGAGAAATCGGGAAAGAGTGATGTCACCCTTCGCCGATGCCACCTGATAGGCAAAACCCCCCAGTTTGCAATACGCTCTCTCCATTTTAGTGAACTATCAGAAAGTTTCTCGTGGTAAGGTTTCTAAAATGATAATAAATTTTGTTATTTTCGGATCAGCACAAAACGAGGGTGATTTTAAATCGGCTATTTATCACCATATCAACTGAAAGGAGCAAAGATGAACATCGCCCAACACAAATTGTGGTCAGCGATGCTGGTGCTTATGCTTTTTGGTCCAGCGGATTTAGTAGCCGCCTCTGATAGCGATAAACTTTATGATGATTCTCAAGTTGCCGTTATTGAAATTAGCGTCAGTCACGATGATCTAATGTGGCTGTACCATCACGTAGAAAGGGATTCTTTGTTTCTGGCAAAAGTTCATTTTACAAATGGACTGATCAACGAAACTATTGATTCGGTTGGCTTACGTTTGCGCGGCAATACTTCGCGTTTCTCCCAAAAAAAATCATTCAAATTAGCCTTCAATGCCTTTATTAGCGGTCGCCAATTCTACGGAGTGGACGAATTGAACCTAAATGGTGAACACAATGATCCTTCCATAATTCGCAGCAAGCTATGTTGGGATTTTTTTAAGGATATTGGCATGATCGCCAGTCGGGCTGCTCATGCGGCTGTTTATATTAATGGTGACTATTTTGGGCTTTATATTTCAGTAGAGCACATTGATGATGAGTTTTTGCAGAACCATTTTGCCGACGACAGCGGCAACCTGTGGAAATGCCTCTACCCGGCAGATCTTACCTATCGAGGCGCCGAGCCGTATAATTATTTTCCCTACTTCGATGACTCTCGTCCGTATGAACTCAAGACCAATGAAGCTGAACACAATTTTAGGCAATTGGCTCGATTGATAACAATTATCAACCAAACTCCAGACGCCCTTTTCGCCGATTCATTGGAACAGGTTCTGGAAGTGCCTGAGGTCCTGAAATATTTTGCCATGAATGTTTTAACGGGCAGTTGGGACGATTACTGGTTTTTGATGAACAATTATTATCTCTATCACGAACCAGCAATCGACAAATTCCATTGGCTGCCTTATGATTATGATAACACATTTGGCATCGACTGGTTCAACGTCGATTGGACTATGGTCGATCCTTATGTGTTTGCTAATTTCGAACTTTCACAAGGGCGGAACAAGGGCTCACGTCCGTTGGCGGAGCGACTCATGCGCAATGCACAATACCGCAATTTATACAGCCACTTTTTAGAATTCTTCATTACTCACGTTTATGATTTTTCTTTATGGCAAGGACGCTTAATTGATCTCAAACAAAAAATTGCTCCCTGGGCAGAAGCAGATAATTATCGTCGGCGAGATTATGGTTTTACAATTGATGATTTTAACAATTCCTACGAGGCGAAGAATTATTCCAATCAGCATGTTAAATATAGTATCAAAGAATTTGTCACCCGACGCATTAATTCCCTGCAAAACCAAATCGATTTTGTGCCTGCTAAGCCCTGCGTTTATAACTTAGCTTGGCAGCCGAAAAAGCCAGGGATAAATGACAGCGTGCATGTTTCAGTCTCGGCTTTTAGCCCAAGAGGAATCAAAGAAGTGCTCATCCAATTTCAGCGAGAAAATGAAGGCTTTGGTTCATGGTATGCCATGTTTCCTGACCCAGTTTTTCCTACCAGGCAGGTCGAAGATGCTGATCGCTGGTCAGGAACTATCCCGCCGCTTGGCAGTGGAGGATCAGGGCAGTTTATAGTTGTCGCTAAAGATCAAAGCGGCGCTATTCAGGCTTACCCACGTACCTCTCCGGTCGGAATCTACGCGCCAGTGACAGTAACTGCCGACGTCGTTATTAATGAATTGATGGCAGATAATTCCAACACCCTAACTGATGACGCTGGTGAATTTGATGACTGGTTAGAATTGTACAACCCAACTTCGGAAGCCATTTTTTTGAGCGGCATGTATCTGACCGATAAACGAGACAATTTGACCAAATGGCAAATTCCCTTTGGCGGAGTTGCCATCGCTGCGTACGGCTTTCTGCTGCTTTGGTGCGATGAAGACCAAAATCAAAATGGCCTTCACACCAATTTTAAGTTGAGTGCCAATGGTGAATTCATCGCTTTGGTCGCTTGTGATGGCGCAACGATTATTGACTCCCTTTCTTCCGGGCCACAGACGACCGATGTCTCGTTTGGGCGAAATCCCGATGGTGCCAATAATTGGCAATTTTTTTCTGCTGCAACGCCTGGGACAGCTAACCGGACAAGCGACGTTTTTAATAGCAAATCAGCCCCGCAAGAATATCAGTTATTTCAAAATTACCCCAATCCCTTTAATGCCCAAACCATGATTGGCTTTTTTCTGCCCAAAACCGCCTTCATTAACATATCGGTATTTAATATTAGCGGACAATTGATAGCCGAACTAACAAATGAAAGGAAAGAGGCGGGTTATCATTCAGTGCCATGGAAAACTAAAAACAATTATTCGGGCCTCTATTTTTACAAATTTCAGAGCGAAAATTTTTGTGCAATAAAAAAGTGCCTTTTGATAAAATAAAGTCGCTTCTCAGTGACCGAGCACAGGCGAAAAAAATGTGACAAATTTTCTCTCACAGAAAAAAGATCGGCTAGACGCATCCGCCATTGGCGTGATCCCACAGAAAAAAAACATTAATATAAAATTTTTCTATGAGTTATTCCTTTTCGATGAGCTAATCAGCATATTTTCACTCCCTGACTGGCTACCGCTCTCCTCTTCACATTGGGATAACCGCCGCTAACAGCCCGAGCAGCATCAATATAGCGCCGATGATGGTATGTTCGTATTGCTCCAATGAGTGCGACTGGATTTTCTCAATGCCGCTACGGCCAAGAGTAGCGAGGATTATCATGCCAAGAACCGTTACCACGACATATATTATAGAAACTATCCAAATGCCCAGCCAGCCGATGCCGCTGGCAGTGAAGTAATACGCTTCGATTTCGATACACGGTGAAAAGAACATCGCTACTGTGAGTGAAGCGAGTATGCCAACTGTGGTTTTAGCGCGGGGTAGGTTAATGCAGAGACCATCATCTTGAGGTTGGTGTTGGCTTCTACCGCGGATATCCCACGCAATGTAAACAGCGCCGAGTGCAATGAGAATGGCTGGCGCGACCAGGCGCGTGATGGGCTCATACTCTTGTGATAGCCGCACGCCGATCACACCGATAAGAATGCCAATAAGAACAGTGCTCGTAGTGTGTGCCAGGCCTGCTATCGCCGTATAAACAACTAATTGACGGCCTGTCCAATTCTCGGTTTTGCCGAGCAATACCAACGGCAGCCAATGATTGGGAATAGCGGCGTGGACCAGGCTGAGCAGAAGACTGCTGCCAATTATTTGAAAAACTGAAATTGCCATGCGATTAGTCTCTTCTTCAGTTCACATCAGCTTTTGCTTGTTGTCTGTCAAACGCTGAATATAAAGTCGGCAACAGCACCAACGTTAACAAGGTAGAGGTCAGCAATCCACCCACCACCACGGTCGCCAGCGGTCGTTGTACTTCCGATCCCGGGCCAGTGGCAAACAGCATTGGGATCAGACTGAAGATGGCGATGGAGGCTGTCATCAACACCGGTCGCAGTCGGTTTTGACTCCCTTTCTCCACTGCCTCCCGAAGGGGAATGCCCTCCTCTCGAAGCTGAGCGATGTGTGAGACCAACACTACACCATTGAGCACAGCCACGCCAAAAAGGACAATGAATCCGACCGAGGCTGGCACCGACAAGTAAAGCCCTGAGAAAAACAGGGCAAATACGCCGCCGATGAGGGCAAAGGGCAGATTGATGATCACCAGCAATGCCAGCCGCATGGACTTGAAGGTTACGAACAGCAGCAAAAGGATTAAGCCAATGGCCATTGGTCCAATGATCATCAGTTTGGCCATGGCTCGCTGTTGGTTTTCGAACTGTCCACCCCACGTGGTGTAGTATCCCGGCGGCAACTTGACCTTTTTTCGGATCGATTCCCGCGCTTCGGCAACGTAGCTGCCAATGTCCCGCTCATGAATGTTGATCTCAATGCCGATACGTCGCAGTCCGTTTTCGCGGCTCACCTGTACCGGTCCTTCGACCACAGCAATATCCGCAAGCTGCTCCAGCGGCACTTTGTAGCCTTGCGGCGTGGCTATCAGAGTTCTGCCAATCGTCTCCACGGAATTGCGATATTCGAGCGGGTAGCGGATGACTACGTCGAAGGAACGATTCTCTTCATAAAACTTGGTCGCCGCCTTCCCGCCAAGCGAAATTTCGATGACTCGCAGGACATCGCTTACATTCATGCTGTGACGGGCTATCTTGTCGCGGTCGATGGTAATGGAGAGATACATCTGGCCACCGATACGCTCCACCACCAGATCCGCGGTGCCTCTTGTCTTGTACAGCACGGCCGCAATCTCGTCGGCTTTCGTTTTGAGCACATCCATGTCGTCGCCGAAAAGTTTGACGATGAGCTGCGCCCGTGTACCGGCCACCAATTCATCGATGCGACACTGAATGGGTTGACTAAAGCTGAAAGCAATCCCCGGAATTTTGGCAATCTCGGCGCGCATGTTCTCCACCATCTCATCCCGGTCGCGGGCTGTCTTCCATTCTTTGCGCGGCTTAAAAATGCCGGTAAAGCCGGTTTTGTCCACGCCTCTGGCTTCCAGAGCTATGCCAGTCTGGCCGGTACGCGAGATAACAGTCGTCAGCTCAGGAAATCTGTTCAGCTTCTTCTCGACATGATCGGTGATTTCCAGTGCCTTTGCCAGAGAAACCCCCGGCAGGAGCTGCACATCCATATCAAACGCCCCTTCATCCATGATCGGAATGAACTCCGTTCCGAGCCTGGGGGCGATAAACAAAGCAGCAAGGAGCAATATGACGGCAATAGAGCTCACCAGGATTCTCTTTCTGGTCGCCCAGGCGAGAACCGGTGTATATACTTTCCTGGCCCCTCGCATCACGATACTTACCTTCTCTGAGCTGGGTTTTAGCAAGTACGCACACAGAACTGGAATGACAAAAATCGACAACACCAGCGAGGAAAGCAGAGCAACGGCCACGGTGAGCGCCAAAGGAGCAAACATCTTTCCTTCCAGCCCTTCCAAGGAAAGAATGGGGAGAAAGGTAGTGGCGATGATCAACTCGCCGAAGATGCTCGGTTTACGCACCTCGAGGACGGCCTTCAAGACTGTCAACAGCGTGCGTTCAGAACTGCCTGTTTCGCCTAAATGTCGTTGGACATTTTCCACTTGAATAATCGTTGCGTCGATGATCATGCCGATGGAGATAGCCAGTCCGCCAAGCGACATAAGGTTGGCTTCCAATCCAACATTTTTCATTACGAAGAAGGTAAGCAGCAGCGAGAGTGGCAGCGCCAGAATTACGACTACCGCACCTCGCAAACTGCTCAGCATGAGATATAGAATAATCATCACCAGTACTGATCCTTCCAGCAGCGCTTTGGTCACCGTTTCCACACTACTCTGCACGATGTCGGAGCGATCATAGTAAGGAACAATCTTGATCCCGTTGGGGAGAATAGTGCTATCGTTAATCTCCTTGACTTTTTCCTTCACCCGTTCCACCACCGCACGGCTGTTCTCCCCTCTCAGCATCATGACGATGCCACCCACAGCTTCTTGTTCGCCATTCAACAACGAAGCTCCCTGCCGGACTGCCTCACCAACCTGAACCTCAGCCACATCGCGAAGGTAAAGGGGAATGCCACGAGATGACTTGAGCACGATGTTGCCCAGATCCTCTTCCGACTTGAGCAAGCCAACGCCGCGTACGATGTATTGTTCTGAAAAACGATCAAGCAGGTTGCCGCCTACATTCTGGTTATTTTCTCCCACAGCTTGAAAAACATCATCCAGCGTGAGATCAAAAGATAACAGTTTTTCTGGCCTCACGATTACTTGATACTGTTTAAAAAATCCACCAAAGGAATTAATTTCGTTCACGCCCGACACACTTTTCAGCAGCGGCGTCACTACCCATTCTTGCAGCGTGCGCAGGTCAGTTAAATACTTGATCTGTTGCTGAGGATCTTCAGGCATAGGGCCGTCAAGTATGTACTGATAAATTTCTCCCATGGCTGTTGCGATGGGACCAAGGCTCACTTGCACGCCTTGAGGCACATTGGCAGAAGCTTCTTCCAAACGTTGAAAAACCAACTGACGCGCAAAATGGATATCCACCTCATCCTTAAAAACGATGGTAACGACGGAAAGGCCAAACTTGGTAATAGAGCGCATCTGCACGACCCCCGGCAAGCCACGCATGACGTTTTCAATGGGAAAAGTTACAAAGCGCTCAATTTCCAGTGCTGATAATCCCGGGGCATTGCTCAAAATTTCTACCTGCACATTCGTCACATCAGGAAACGCATCAATGGGCATCGTGAGATAGGAATAAATCCCCAGTACTACTAAAACAAAAACCGCCAAGAGCACGAAACCTTTTTGCTTTAGCGATTGAGCAATAATCTTTTCCAGCATGGCTATTCCTCCTCTGCAAAAACTTCTTTCAGTAATTCCGATTTCAACTCAAATATGCCTTTCGTCACCACTTTCTCACCAGGCTTCAAGCCATTCCGAATTTCGATAAATGAAGCCGCTGCTGCGCCAAGCGCCACTTCACGGCGAGCGAAGGTCGTATCATCAAGCGCCACAAACACGAAAGCATTGCCCTTTTCCTGCACCACGGCTTCGGCTGACACGACAATTCCATTGATATTTCTATCGGCCAAAAGGCGAACTTGGCCAAACATTTGCGGTTTTAGTTTGCCAGCAGGATTTTCCACCTCGATGCGCGCCTTGACGGTGCGCGATGCTTCATCGAGCATATCAAAAATTGTGGTCAGACAACCCGCAAACTTCTCCCCCGGATAGGCGGGCACGGTAACCTCGGCGGTCAGGCCGGGTCTAATTTTTGCCAGTTCGTTTTCATAAATATCTGCCAATACCCACACCCGAGAGATGTCAATCAGATGAAATAGTGTCGCTCCCATTTCCACAAAATGCCCCAGGATGTCGTACGTTTCACTGATGGCACCAGCAAAAGGCGCACGAATTTCGATAAAGGTTTGGGGAATACGTGTCGACGATAGTTCAGCGAGCATCTGATCAGTGGCGCCCATGACTAACAATTTTCGCCGCGTTGATTCAAAAATAGAACGAGCCATTAGCGATTCTGAAGAATCGAGGCGAGTTGAGGCTAAACGTGAACGATCCTCAGCTTGAATGAATTCAGCTTGCGCTGCCAAGAAATCCGGGCTATAAATCGTTGCCAGCAAAGCGTTTTTTTCTACGCGATCACCCAAAAAGGCACAAACGTGCTCCACGCGACCAGCGACGCGCGCCGTGAGATGTGCCACTCGGCGTTCGTCGACTACTACCCGGGCTGGAATAGTAATTTTTTCCTGCAGCGAACCAATGATAACTGTATCCACCAAGATGCCGGCTAATTTCTGCTGTTCGGCATTCAGATGAACGAAGGATATTGAATTTTTTTCCGCGTTTTCAGAGGTAGTTAAATTATCCGCTGCTGATTTTTTTCCACTGCAGCTCACAAGCCAGGGTATCATCAGCAATATAATAACAGATAGATAGATTTTCATGGTAATAGTTTTCCTCAATTTATGGTTGTAAAGTTGATTCGCCAGCCACTTCCAAATCGGCCAAGGCGAGATAGTAATTGAACAGGGCGCGGTAGTATTCCGCTTTGGTAATGGTGTAGGTTCGATAAATATCGATTAGGTCAAGTGCATCGATGCGGCCATTTTGGTAGTGCGAGATGCCGGTATGCAACTCGTCATCTACGTCACGCAATAAAGAATCTTCAAAAAGACGCAATTGTTCTTCACAAGCTTTGACGCTGCGATAAGCAGTTTCAATGGCGGTAATAGCATTTCGATTAAAAACCTCATCTTGGATCTGGGCTAACTCCAAACCAGTGCGCGCTGCTCGAGCCTCGCCCTGCGGGCCTTTCCAAAACCACAATGGAATGGAGAGACCAACCTCAATCTGCCAATTGTCTTTCAGGCGCGTGCCAAAAAATTGATTTGCGTTGAAGGGTGGTTGCTCTTTCAGATTTTGATTGAATAGCCCAACAGAAAAATCTGGCAGATAGCTCTTTTGCGCCAGACGCAGTTGCGCCTGGCTGCGCTCGACCAGCACTTTGCTCATGCGACGAGCTGCACTGATTTGCCCCCTTTCATTGAGCACTGTTTCCAGACTTTTGCCAAATGGCTGGTAAGAGAAATCATCGGCCAACACAATCGGCAGCGAGCCAGGCCGGCCAAGCAAACGATTTAGCTCTGCTAGCGAGTTTTGTGTCTCTCGTCGCGCGGCAATCAAATCATTATTAATTTTAGTCAGCTCAGTCTTAGCGCGCAGCACTTCCAGAAATGGCACTTGTTGTAATTGATAGCGCATGGTCGCTGTTTCTCGAAATTGCTGTAGCAGATTAGCCATGAATTCAAAATTAGTGATCAATTTATTATTTAACCAGGCTTGATAATAAGCCTTTTTTACCTCAGCGCTTACCAATAGCTTTGCGCGCTCCACGTTTTCCTTAAAAAAGTGAAACTCTAAGCTCGCCACATTGCGCCGCGCTCGTCGCTTGCCCGGGAACTCCAAAGACTGAACAAAACCGATGCTCCGTTCATCAGCCTCAGCCAGATTAAATTTGGACGGCGTCTCACTCCACGTGATGCCCAATTCCAGATTAGCGATAGCCTCCGCTTGTAAAATGCGAGCGCTTGCCGCCTCGCTCTCCTTTTGCGCTACCAAAACGGCAGGATTGTTTAGCAAGGCAATGCGGATGGCTTCTGCCAAGGTCAAATTCTCATCCGCTAAGCAGTGCACCCAAAAACAAGGGATATGCAACATTAGCATAAAAATAACTGCGCACCAGCGCTGTTGTTTCATTGTCATAAGCAAATAACTCCTTTATCTGGAAACCTAAAATTCTAAAATGAAAAGCGAATATTTATTATAATTGTTTACCTGGCATGAAGTGAATCGCCTTTATGCGATTTACGGCAAGGCATAAAGGCATTGCAATCCCTTTAATTTCCTATCAAATTAAATGAAAGCGAAAGGGAGCTCTTATAAAAAAGGAATGAGTTTATGAGATAAGTTTCAGGACAAATAGAGGGGAATGTGATCTATGCTGCAGAAAAGGCGTGAGCATAAAGGTAGTGGTTGCTTTGGTAAAAAAGATTGATACTGAATGCCTTGGGGGAAAAAAGCAAAATCGATCACCCAGAGTATAAGCTGGCAGGAGTGGCAGTGCAATTTTTTATCATTGCATTCGGGCTTTTTATTCTCCTGCTGGCTATGTTCTGGAAAATGGCTGGACACGTCATCCTGTCTATCCGTCTGATGGAAATGAAGACAAAAAAGATCGCCAGGCTCATGGAC
>CAZNDR010000073.1:0-12458 GCA_964571835.1 uncultured Cytophagia bacterium
ATCCCGGGATGAAAATTGAGGCGAGGGATTTGTATTATCGAGATTTGAGTCGAGAATAATTGACGGATGCGCCAGGCACTTCAAATATGCGTGGAGCATCAGCTAATAAAAAAGTTAAATTTCTGGAGAAAGGAATGGATAAAAAGAAACAGACAGTGATTGGCGTGATACCAGCACGCTACGCCTCGTCACGGTTTCCAGGCAAAATAATAACGCCTATCGCCGGCAAACCGATGATTCAGTGGGTGTACGAACAGGCAAGCAAAGCGAAAATGCTACAACAACTGTTCGTGGCTGTTGATGACGACCGGGTAAAAGCTTATGTCGAAGGTTTTGGCGGCAAAGCGGTGCTCACCAGTGCTAACCATCAATCGGGCACGGACAGAATTGCCGAAGCAGTAAAAAAAATTCAAACCGACATCGTGGTGAATATTCAGGGCGACCAACCTTTGCTTGATCCCAATATGATCGATGAGGCGGTCACGCCTTTGTTGGAAAATCCGGAAATTCTCATGTCAACAATAAAAACAAAAATAAATGAAGAAGATTTTTTAAATCCGGGCGTGGTAAAAGTGGTGGTCGATGAGAGAGGTTTTGCTCTTTATTTTTCGCGATCACTGATCCCTTATCCACGCGATAAAAAAACGATTGATGTTTATGAACATGTTGGTCTGTACGTCTATCGCAAAGATTTTTTGCTGAAGATTTCTCAAATGCCGCAAACTTATCTGGAAAAAACCGAAATGCTGGAGCAACTGCGCGTGCTGGAAAAGGGATTTAAAATCAAAGTTGTGGAGACTAAAAGCTCACGTGCCGCTGGCATCAGTGTCGATAATCCAGAAGATGTCGCGAAAGTCGAAAGGTTAATCAAAGAGTTGAATCTAATTTGAGGCCGACAGGATGAAGAAAAACAGAGAAGCGATGGAGTGTCTTTACCGGGAGCTGGCTCCATCGGTTAGAGAAAAGGTGGATCATGCAGTGGCAAGTATCGTAAAGGCGAAAAAGAACAAGGGAAAAGTTATCGTTGTAACTGGGAGTGGACCCAATCTCCACGAAGGCGTTACCACATTAATCGCTGAACTGATCCATCAGGGCATTGTCGACGGCGTAACGACCAGTTCTGCAGTAGTGGCTCATGAAATGGGTGGTGTCCTGGAGGAAGTCAAACGAGTTGACGGCACAAAATTAGGTTTTGCTGCCGACGTGCTGCCGCGAGGAAATATTTTTGAAATCACGCTGACCTCAGACGAATTTCTGGAACAACTTAAATCCGAGATGCTCATTGATATGAACCTTTATGAAAAAGCAAAGGCATTGGAAGGCGAGGTGATTATCAAGGCTGCCGGAAATATGGCGTATCCGCTGGGATTACGCACAGAAAATTTAGCCAAAGAAATTTTATTGATCGCCCGGTCGAAAGGGCTGCCGTTTGAAGTTGTGGCCGGAGCCGGAGCAGACGAGCATACCATGCTGGGTGCCGCGTACTTCAAAGGAATTCCCTGCTTGGTCACGGTGCCGCAGTTAATTGGCGGCGGCATGGTAGGCATTGCCGTGGCAGATTCCATTTCGATAATGGAAAGAACCGCCAAAATCGCTGACATGTTGAGCCATGCGGATGTTATCATCGAGTCAGCCGTAGTGCTCACGCAAGAGATCCACGATGGACCGTTCGAGACCTACACCGGTCACGGCATCTGGTCCAAATGGGAAGGATACTCCACTTACAGCTTGCAGGGAAAAACCCTCATCCGCATCGACCTTGATCCCAATTTAAAAATCGCCTGTGATTTGGAGAAAAAATCAAGCGCAGTGCAGAAAGCAGTCGATAGAGGACTGCCGAAAACGAAGTTAATGAATATTCCTTTTCGCATGGAGATGTCTGGTTTTGCCCGCTTGGAAAACTCCATCCCCATCATTGGTGACATCGGTGTCATCTGGCCGATTTTAGCTTGGCAACTAGAACAAAAATTGGCTCTTGATCTCAGCTTTGTCTCGTACCCGCAGCAGAGCCCAGAAGGGCAGGCGATGCGGAAGTGGATTGTCGACAACGTTCGACCGGTTGAAAGGAGCAGGATTTTTTCTGGGTGATTTTATGAATGAAACAGTTGGCGCGGAACGTGAGAAGTGAAGCGTGATTCGTGAAACGTGAGATAATGTGAAGTTATATTTTCAATAATAAACCAAAATGGAAGGAGTCATTATGCTATTTTTTCAAATTATTAAAGCCAGTCTGCAGTGGATGGGATTGTTGGCAATTCTTCTTATTTCTTTGAGCGTTATGGTCTGCACACAAAAAGCCATCAAACTGGGTGCGGCCTTTAATTTGACCTGCGAATATCAAACCAATCCACTGGGCATTGATGTTCAGCAACCGAGGTTGTCATGGGCAATTAATGACGACTCGCGGGGCGCAGTACAATCAGCCTACCAGATATTAGTGGCGAGCAGTGAAAAAATGATTCGGGATGATAAAGGTGATATTTGGGACAGCGGGGAAATCCAATCAGATGCCTCGGCCTTTGTGCCATACGCTGGACCTGCCTTGGCCTCTGGTAAGCGATATTTTTGGAAGGTGCGCATCTGGAATCGCCAGGGTGAAGCCATGCCTTTTAGCAATTCTGCCTGGTGGGAGATGGGATTGTTGCATGCCAGCGATTGGCAGGCAAAATGGATCGGCAAAGCCATCGAAATAGTAGAGCAGCCAAAGGCACCTTGGCCGTGGGGCTATTGGATCTGGCATCCGACTCAGATTGGCATCGATAGGTTGGTATTTTTTCGAGCTGATTTTCAGCTTGCCAAGAAAAAGGTCAAACAGGCGCTAATCAGAGCTACCGCGGATAATTATTTCACGGTTTTTTTGAATGGAAAAGAAATTGGCAGCGGCAGCCGGTGGACAGAAGTTTATGAGTTTAAAATTGACGAACTGTTGCAAACCGGTAAAAATCAGATCGCTGTTCAAGCTGCGAATAATCTGGGCGAGGTGTGCGGGCTTATTTTTAGTCTGAAAATTGATTTCGATGATGGGACTACTCAGGTAATAAATTCCGATAAAAACTGGAAGACAAATGACACGGAAATGGCTGGATGGCAGAATCTAAATTTTAATGAGGTCAAGTGGCAATCAGCCAAAGAAATCGAAGAGTATGGTGGCAGCAGTTGGGGCAGAATCGATCCTCAGGAAATTCATCATCCGCCAAAATCGATTTTAGTGAGAAAAGAGTTTTTGGTCGAGAAAAAAGTGAGACAGGCGCGGGCTTATGTTTCTGGATTGGGCGTGTACGAAATGCACCTCAATGGCGAGCGCGTCGGAAAGGACATTTTCACCCCAGGCTGGACCGATTTTCCGACTAAAGTGCAGTATCAAACTTATGATGTGACTCAGCAAATAAAGCCGGGCAAAAATGGTGTTGGTGCGATCATCGGCAATATGTGGTGGAGCAGTGGATTGGGCTGGCAGGGAGCAAATACCTACAGCAATGGTCCGCTGAGATTTCTACTGCAATTGGTTCTGGATTATCAAGATGGCACGACTCAGACCATCGTCACTGACGAAAATTGGAAGACTCAAAATTCGCCGATTCTGGAAAATCATATTTACCACGGTGAAACCTATGACGCGCGCCTGGAACAGCCGGGCTGGGATGAGGCTAATTTTGATGAAATCGGCTGGGAAAATGCTTTAATTTTAAATGAAACGGCCAAGTTAGTCGCCCAACAGGGACCTACTATTCAGATTACCGAGCAACTCGCGCCGATTAAAATCAGCGAACCTTCACCGAATGTTTTTGTATTTGATTTAGGCCAGAATATGGTAGGTTGGGCAAAACTAAAAGTCAGCGGCGCAGCAGGCACAAAAGTCGTGCTGCGCTTTGCTGAAGTTTTAAAAGATGATGGAAATATTTATACGGAGAATCTGCGCAACGCCAAAGCAACCGACTGCTACATTTTAAAAGGCTCGGGGGCTGAAGAGTGGCAGCCTCGCTTCACCTATCACGGTTTTCGTTTTGTGGAAGTGACTGGTTTTCCCGGCACACCCAACCGTGAGTCCATTACCGGCATGGTGCTCCATTCCAATCCACCACTTTCAGGTAGCTTCGCCTGCTCGAATGAACTGATTAACCAAATTCAAAAAAATATCAATTGGGGACTTCGAGGCAACATACACAGCGTGCCCACCGATTGTCCGCAGAGAGACGAGCGGTTAGGCTGGATGGGCGATGCCCAAATCTTTGCACCAACCGCGTGTTACAATAGAAATATGGCTGGTTTTTTCACCAAGTGGGAACGCGATATCATCGATTGTCAGGCTGAAGATGGTTCTGTTTTTGACGTTAATCCGGCGATTGTGGTGGGAGGCCCGGCTAAACCAGGCTGGGGCGATGCCGTGGTGGTGATTCCCTGGGTGGTGTATAATTTTTATGGCGACAAACGTATCATCGAAGAAAATTATCAAGGCATGGCTGGCTGGATCAATTACATGAAAAATAATGCCAAAGATTTTATTTATGACCGCAAAGGCTACGGCGATTGGATCGCGGTGGTTAAGTCGCCATCGGAACCGATTGGCGCGGCGTATTTTTATTACAGCACCAAGCTACTGGCAAAAATGGCAGCAATAATTGGCAAAGACAGCGATGCCTTGAGTTATGAAAATTTAGCCGATAACATTGCCGAGGCGTTTAACAAAAAGTATTTCAATACGGATAATGATAATTATGAAAGCGGCACACAAACGGCGAATTTGCTGCCGCTAGCTTTTGGCATCACGCCGGAATGGCAGGCTGATAAAGTTATCGCCAATGTGGTCAACGATATCAAACAGCGCGACACGCACTTGAGCACGGGATTTTTGGGTACCGGCTACCTTTTGCCCATGCTGTCGAAATACGGCTATCATGATCTGGCGTATCAATTGGCAGTTCAGACGACCTATCCTTCGTGGGGCTACATGGTGGAAAAGGGAGCGACGACCATTTGGGAGCTTTGGAACAGCGATACCGAAGGACCGGGCATGAACTCACGCAACCATTTTGCGCTGGGCTCGGTTGGCGAATGGTATTACGGCTATCTGGCCGGAATTAGACCCGATCCGGATATCCCCGGTTTTAAGCGAATAATTATTGCGCCACAGCCAGTCGGCGATTTAGCCTGGGCTGAGGCAAAAGTGGAGACCGCTTACGGCACTGTGAAGTCACGGTGGGACAAGACAGATGGTCGTCTGATTTTGAAATTATCACTGCCAGCCAATACCGCGGGTTGGCTGCGAGTGCCAACAGATGGCAAAACAGAACCAACCATCGAAGAAGGTGGGCAAGTACTCATGCAAAATGGAAAAGCTGTTGCGGAAATTGAAGGGATTAAGTTTGTGAGTTTAGAAAAAGATGCGGCTGTGTTTGAGATTAGCGCGGGCGGGTATGAATTTGTGGTCTATTAACCCGTTTTTGTGGCGCAGCGGAAACGATTTTGCCGGTGTATTGGCTGTTGGCTTTTGGCTGATGGCTATTAGAGGATTTTATCGTTAAGAGGTTATTGCAGATGAGTGATTTTTTTATAATCACCAGCAAATGAGTGAAGCATATCTCTACCGATGATTATTTGTGGATCAGTATTATGAGAAACATACACAAAATATTTTTTTCTCTTTTGATCATTCCATGCCTATTAGTTATTTATAAATCGGATGTAACCCAAAAAAAAGTTCAATCAGAATGTCACCCGGCGCTGCGACAATTGCCTGTGCCAAATGGCTGGGGCGTTAATATTCATTTTTATCAAGGCAAAAAAAATGATATCCGCCTGTTGCGGCAGTCGGGAATTGGCATAGTACGCATGGATGTATCGTGGAGCAGAGTGGAAAGGAAAAGCGGTGAATATGATTTTTCCCAGCATGACCAACTGATGTGCTTACTTGATGAGCTCGACTTGCGATTGATTCTGATCATCAACTATGGCAATCCTCTTTATGATGATGGCTTGTCGCCATTTAGCGATGACGGGCGCGCCGCTTATGCTAAATTTTGTGCCGCGCTGGCAAAGCGCTATGCGGGCAGAAATATCATCTGGGAATTGTGGAACGAACCCAACATAACTACCTTTTGGAAACCGCAACCTAACGTTTACGATTACTTGTCGTGGTGCCAAAGCGTGGTGCCGGCGATCCGAGAAAATGACCCCGGCGCTTGCATTATTGCGCCAGCAACCTCGAGCATCGATATTCCCTTTATGGAATCGTGTTTCCAGCAAGGACTGCTGGATTTGATTGATGGCGTCAGTATTCATCCCTATCGCAGCCAGCAACTTGGGCCAGAGACTGCGGCGGATGAATACTGTGCGCTGAAAACGCTCATCGCCCATTATGTGCCGCCGGGAAAAAGTATGCCGATCATTTCTGGCGAATGGGGCTATTCAGCGACTGTTGTATCTCCACTGCAACAAGGCAAATATCTCGCCCGGCAATGGCTGAGCAATATGGCAAACGACATCCCTATCAGCATCTGGTACGACTGGCATGACGATGGCGTTGATCCGAACAATGCCGAACACAATTTTGGCACCGTGAATTGGGATTATTCCCCCAAGCCGGCATTCTTTGCCATGAAAACCATAACCCATTATTTTCAGGACTTTGAATTCTTGGGACGAATGGATATAAATAACGCCAATGACTATTTTCTAATTTTTTTCAAAAACGATCAATACAAAATAGCTCTTTGGACAACTGCCAAAGAACATGAAATCGAATTGGCTGAAGATCTTCAGGTGATTCATCTGGTAGATTTTTTGGGACAAGCGATTGCTCAGCCTTCAGCTTCACCAATAAAGATCAGCGATCAGCCAATTTATATGACTGTACCTGCCCAGGTGCCCCACTGGTTAAATCGATTAGCCAGCGCTGAAAAATTAACCACACAGGAGAGCGAAAATATTAGCCGAGTTTTTCTGGCGGATATTTCGGGTGAAGATTTTGTTGACAAATTAAAAGCCTCAATCAAGGAAGGAAATAAATTTGAACAACAGGCTGCTTTTATGGTTTTGGGAAAAATCGCGGCAAAGACGATTGATTCCTCTTTGAGATTAAGACTTTTTCATTTTATCCTGCAAAATGCCAACGCTGAACTGATTATTAAAAACAGCCTGCAGGCAGTGGCAGCCATGGCTTCGCCTCAGTCAAAGGTAACAGTCGATCACCTGTTTGAGAACCCAGTTTTCAAACCGGACCTAACCAACTATTATTTGCAGATGGCTTTCACCTATGCCAAGGAAAAGAAATTTGAAGCAGCAGACTCGCTGCTGGAAAAGGCCGTGAGTTTTTCGCGGCATCGTTATTCAGTCGATCGTATATTAGCCAAAATGGAAGAAACAGGCTATAAAATAAAACCAGCAAGGCAGCGGCAACTTTCACAAAAAGCTGGCTTTATTAGTTCATGGTGGATTGCTGGACCTTTCCCCAATGA
Organism: uncultured Cytophagia bacterium; assembly: GCA_964571835.1. Taxonomy (GTDB): domain Bacteria; phylum Zhuqueibacterota; class Zhuqueibacteria; order Thermofontimicrobiales; family Thermofontimicrobiaceae; genus CAZNDR01. The sequence continues at coordinate 7,455 of CAZNDR010000073.1, forward strand.
GAATAATCAAGCAGAAAAAATAGCTTATTTTCCCGAAGACAGAATTGATTTTAGCCAGGTGCAAAAATTCGATTCATTAACGGCAACCTGGCAACCATTGGAATTGGATGAAGTCTTTGCCATCATTCCTTTGGCCAAGCTGTTTGGCAAAAAACAGCAAGCAGCTTACGCTTATGCTGAATTGAACTTGCCCTCAGCAATTCCTGCAAAATTTAAAATCGGCAGCAATGATGGCGTCGTTTGCTGGTTGAACGGAAAAAAAGTCCACGAAAATTTGGTAGGCAGAGCGCTGACGGTGGATGAGGATGAAGTTGAGGTTTATTTAAAAGCTGGCGTTAACAAGATTTTATTAAAAATTCCCAACCGCGGCGCCAATTGGGAGGCCTGTTTGCGCGTCTGTGATGAAAAAGGTGCGCCAATGGACGTGGGACAATTTATTTTAAATAAAGCAAAATGAATTCTTGAGCAATGGCAGAAGAAAAACTTTATTGAGTTCACTTTTGCTGCTTGGAACATGCCATGGAAATTAAAAAGCCGGTTCTGAAAATGATGAGCAACGATTCCAGAAAAAAATTTGCTTGACAGCGGATTGGTTTTTGTTTATATTAAAAGTGATAGTACGAAATTTATGCTATGGATTAGAACCATTATCACATCTGCATCAGTAGTCCTTCAGTCAGAAGAAAAAAAATTAGCTAGACATTATAAAATAATGCAATAATCATATTCGAAAAGCCATTTGTTCTCACAATAAAATTTTTCTTTTATTGACCTGCTCTCATGAGGTTAAGTATGAAAAAAATACTCCTTATCCCTCTTTTTCACTTATTAATTATTAATCTTGCCTTTGCCGAACGCACCAAAGTTGCCCAGGTCGGCATGCAATTTTTGAAAATTGGCGTTGGCGCACGGGCCGTGGGAATGGGCGAAGCCTGCTCCGTCAGTCTGAATGATTTGAGCACCATCTTCTGGAATCCTGGCGGATTAGCATTGGTGGATGCTTCGAGTTTGGCGTTGTATCAGACGAATTATATGTGCGATATCAAGCACTATGCCTTGGCTGGCGTTTATGATTTTAAAAATTATGGCACTGTGGGAGTCAGTTTGATTTATATGGATTATCCAACATTAACGGCGACACGTCCACCACAAAGCTGGGAATTGGGGCAGCCGGTGCAGATCTTAGGTGAATTTCAAATTTCTGAATTTGCTGTGGGATTAGCTTATTCGCGCCGTGTGACTGATAAACTTACGATCGGCGGACAGATGAAATATGTGCTTCAGGATCTTGGCGGATCGGATATTATCCTGTCAAATATCTTCGATCCTGCTGATCCCACCAATATTGTTGGTTATGAAACGACCCATGTCGATAACCATGTCAGCGTTTTAGGCTTTGATTTTGGTTCTGTTTATTTTACTGGTTTTAAAAGCCTGCGCTTTGGTATGGTGGTACAACATTTCTCCAAGGACATTAAATTCAAAAGTGTCAGCGACAAACAGCATGAGCCATTTTCACTACCGCTGACTTTTAAACTGGGGCTGGCTATGGAGATCACTGATTTGTGGTCTGAACAGAATGCGACGCACAAATTAACTTTTTCCACTGATCTGCTTCACCCGCGCGATTACACGGAGCGAGTCCATATCGGCTTAGAATATTGGTTCAAAGATTTATTGGCGTTGCGCGGAGGTTACAAATTCAATTATGATGCTGAATCATTTAGCGGTGGTGTTGGCATCCATTTCCAGATGGGAGGAATGAAAGCTTACTTAGATTACTCGATTTCTAATTTTAGTGAATACTTTGATTATATCAATCGCTTCAATATTGGTTTTGAATTTTAGAAATGGAGGTTGGCGTGAAATCGCGTAAATTAATAATTACCATGATAGCGCTGGATATTATGAGCAGATTGATTTTCTCATCGTTTATTAGCGCTGGTACAACTGGGAAAATTCGTGGCCGTGTTACTGATAAAGCCACTGGAGAAGGACTGCCTGGCGCGAATGTCATGATTGCGGCTGCCTGGCAGGAAAATTCTCAAACGCCAGTTGAATGGCATTTAGGCGCAGCGGCGGATTTTGCCGGTGATTATTACATTCTGAATGTGCCACCGGGTACCTATTCAGTAATCGCCCAGATGATGGGCTATGGCAAAGTTGTGCAAACCGATGTGAGAGTAAACATCGACCGCACGACGGTGGTCGATTTTAGCCTGAGTACTGAGGTGCTTGATCTGGGCGAAGAAGTTGTCGTGGTGGCAAACCGAGAAATTGTCAAAATGAATGTTACCACCAGTCAAATGTCCATTAGCGAAAATTTACTCACCGCGACTCCGGCAAACAATCGAGTGGAAAATATTCTCTTTGTGCAGCCCGGGTTTGATGCTCGAGACCCGGTGGAGGGAAAATTTTCTATTCGCGGCAGTTCCCAGATTCAGACTACTTTTATGGTAGATGGCATGCCAACCTTTGATGAAAAACTGAACGAGCCGTATATGAATATCAATCAGAGCGCGATTAAAGAGATTCAGACAATTACTGGCGGCTTTAACGCCGAATACGGAAATGCCCGCTCTGGCGTCATCAATATTGTCACCAAAGAAGGCATGCCGACGCGCTATTCAGGTAGCATCAATTTTCGTTTTGCACCACCACAAAAAAAACATTTTGGTCCCGATGCTTTTGGCGAATATACCTGGGAATGGAAGACGTTTACTGGTCCGCAATCCTATTACCCGCTGGCAGATTCAACGCTTAAATTTCGCGGCTGGAATGAAAAAGTAAAAGACTATGCCCAAAATAAAGATAATGATCCGGACAATGATATTTACGCCGAAGATGATGAGGCGCTCTGGAAATGGCAACATCGGCCTATTCCATATGCTCATCGTCCCGATCACGATCTGGACGTGTCGTTGTCTGGCCCGTTCCCACTCAGGTTTGTACCAGGCATTGGACGTTACTTTACTAATACACAATTCTTCGCTGCCTATAAATATGATTACAGCATGTTTGTCTATCCCTTCACCAGAGACCATTATTTTGATGAAAATGCCATCTTAAAACTCACCAGCCATTTGACACCCAATATGAAGTTGATTCTTCAAGGCATGTACGGAGAATTAAATTCTGTAGTGCAAAGACATTCTGCCTACGAAGCTGAGCGGGATTTTATGCATGGTGTTTCTACCTCCTATGGCTTAGGCGAGAAGGAGAAATATGACACCTATTACTTGCCCATCCTCGATCGCTATCGTTCGACCATTGGCTTAACCTTCAGACATACCGTCAGTGCAAAGATGTTTTATGAACTGATTTTAAATCGTATGTATACCAAATATTGGGTGGACAATGGCCGAGAACGAGATTTCACACCGATAATTCAGATTGGCAACAATTGGTACGACGAAACGCCGCGCGGCTATTACAATGCCAATGAAGACAAAGATCAAGCGGGCATCTATGCCCTGTCCACCGATGGAGGACGTAACTGGGATCGGTCTCACACCGAAACGATTACTTTTAAGGGAAATTTGGAATGGCAATATTTTAAATTCAGCAGCCTAAAAACTGGCTTTGAATTTGTTTACAATAATATGTATGAAGAACGGGGCTATAAAAATACCAAATGGCGTGATTTTCGAAAGTATCAAATTTTTCCCAAGCGCTTTGCCTGGTATGCTCAAAATCTATTTGAATTTGGCGGACTGATTGCCAACATCGGTGTGAGGATGGATTATTCCGATCCTGCCTACCAGGCCATTGACTCGTACACCAATCCATTTGCCCTTTATTTTGAAGAACGTGAATTGTATGTTCGCTATTTGAACGGCACCATTCCCCGTGTTGAAACAAATAGGCAAATCCGTTTTAGCCCGCGCATTGGCGTTTCTCATCCGTTGAGCGAGACTACCAAATTATTCTTTAATTACGGTCATTTTTACCAGATTCCAGAAGCAGAAAAGTTGTACACCACTACCTGGGATATTGTCTCGGAAAAAGCTGATTGGATTTCCAACCCCAACACCGAAATGTTGAAAACAGTGCAGATGGAGGTCGGCTTTGCTAAAAATCTCTGGCAACAGATTGAAATTTATTTTGCCGCTTATTATAAAGATATGCGCAATGAGCCATCGCGCGTCTATTACGTCAATGCAGAAAATCTGAACATTCATCTAACGACCTGGCGCAATAATGCTTATGAGGACATTCGTGGATTTGAATTGCGTATCCAAAAGCATTACGGAGACTGGTTCACTGGCTGGTTTACCTATGATTATCGTCAGGAGGTAAGGCCGGACATGTGGCCGCTCGATCCCTATTTGCGCGGGGCAGAGGCGGAAATCATTGCTAACGATCCGACGTTGGTAGATCCTGAAGATGGCTTGGGTAGTCCGTTTCCCATTGTATCCAGTACTTTGCCCAAATTCAGAGCTGGGCTTGATTTTCATACGCCGCAACGAACCGGCCCCCGCTGGCTCGGATTTTATCCGTTAAGTGGTTTGATTTTCAATTTCTTCTATACCTACAACGAAGGCAGTGAATTTACCTGGAATCCTGAGAATAAGCAAGGTGTTCACAATAACATGAAATGGCTGCCTTACCAAAATGTCGATTTGCGGTTTAGCAAATTATTTCAAAAGGTGGGGCCATTCACAGCCGAATTTTATATGGATATTTCTAATTTACTCAACGCCCGAAGATTGCAAACCGGTTCATTCTTGGGTCCCAAAGACTGGGAGAATTATTTGTACTCGCTATCTGAAGCCGAGCATCGGCAAGTTGGTGTCTGGAAGGGAAAAGAGTTTCCGGAGCGGGGTGCCCATCGCCGCTTTTTGAATCCGAGACGGTATGCGTTGGGAGTGAGGATTTATTTGTAGACAGCTTAAAGTCTTGCATCGTTGGTTCAAAGTAACAAAAGAAGACAGATAGATTTTTTAATTAACATATAAAAATTTCGAAAATGATTAATGATCTTTCTGATGAAGATAAGCTTAT
>CAZNDR010000074.1:0-12403 GCA_964571835.1 uncultured Cytophagia bacterium
GTTATTAAGTCACCGAAAAATTGTGGAGTGCAGTGGCTGCGTCACTGCAAAAATTGACTCAACCAATTCATTCCATAAATATCTAAAATTAACCGATAAACATGATGAAATCCAAATCGGTTTTAGAAATTTGGGTTTATTAAATAGCTGCCCAGCCTTTCGTATTAAAATATAATTGAAAAAATCAAAAATATCAGCTTCTGGCAATTAAAAAAAATTTTTTTTATTGTCCAATAACCGTCGGGCAATTTTTTGGGCAATAGCATTTGGCAATTCTTGCCCTGGCAAAATATCAATTGGCGTTTCAATGACTTTGGTCAGCGTGGCGATAAACGAAGCTTCATTTAATTGCCGCACTAAGTAGTATTGAGCATAATAAACATAAGGGAGCAGAAATTTATTTTGAGCAAAAGCCAAACAGCGCTCAAAATGAAAGCGAGCTTTTTCCATATCGCCGCCTAAAATTGGCGGACGAACTGCATAATTGGTTCCAAAAAAAAGATGAGCGCCACCGAAAAAATACGCTTCATCCACCTCCAGCACCCGCTGCATCAGCAGTTGCACTTTAGGCAGTTCCACCAATGCCTCAGGATTCGTAAAGTTCAAATTTATCCAGCCTGCCCAATTATAGGCGGTCCAAAAAAGCGCTCCAGCATCCTCCTTTGTAAAGGTAGATACAGCCAGCTTCATATCTTCAGTAGCTCTTGAGATTGCTTGATCAAAAGTTTTGTTTTGGGTCAAAATCTTCAGCCCATAGAATTTCCCCCGTTGATACAATAGTCTGGCTCGTTCGGGATTTTCTTCCTCGACAAAACCCAACGCATAAGCAGCAAAGCCCTGACTTGCCATTAACAATAATTTTTTATTTTGCGGGTCGGTTTTGATAAGACCTTCAAGCAGCTTTAAATCGGAGGCCAAGGCAGTTTCGGCTAATGCTAAATCAGTTTCTTCGTAGAGTGCAGATAATGAATTATCTAAAATTCCAGACAAGGAATGAACTGCTAATTTTTGCACGCTACAATTGAGGAGGAGAATAAAACAAGAGAAAATGTAAAGAAAATTTTTATTCATTACCATCTAAAACTCTTGGAATGCGGCATGGTCAAATTAGAGCCAAAACGAAATGTTATTACGCGACGTCCAAATGCATTCCCTTTCGATAGGGAATGCATTCGCTTTACTCTCCTTTGGAAATTTTGTATCTAAAAATGTAAATGAAAATTCACGCTAACGGACACAGTAGAGGTTAAAACAAAAAATCATTTCAAACCAGTCAAGCGCTTTTTTCTTGTCCACGACAAAAAATTACTTGCTGAAATCGACCTTAGGCGCTTGCTTGGCTTCAGTCGGCGCTTCGAAATAATTGCGCTCTTTAAATCCGAAAATGCCGGCAAAAATGTTATCCGGGAACAGGCGCACTTTTTGATTGTATTGTTTGACCGTGTCATTATATCTTCTTCGTTCCACAGCAATCCGATTTTCGGTCCCCGATAGTTCAACCTGTAAATCTTTGAACCGTTGGTCGGCTTTCAAATCAGGATATTGTTCCACCACCAATAATAATCGGGAGAGCGCACTGGTCAACTGATTATTGGCAGCCATTTTCTCATCCGGCGTCACTGCGCCGCCCACGCTAGCGCGCGCCTGGGTAACTTGAGTCAGAACTTCACTTTCGTGGCTGGCATAGCCTTTGACCGTTTCAACTAAATTGGGAATCAAATCAAACCGCCGCTGCAATTGATTCTCAACATTAGCCCAGGTATTATTTACACCCTCATCCAGGGCAACAAAGCCGTTATAAATTCCTTTTACATAAGACACCAATAAAAAGATGACTATGATTAAAACCGCCAAAACAATCAACGTGATCTTCAAACCTCTGCCCATGATATTCCTCCTGAATCAAAGTTTATCAACAATTTTTATTAATTCACTAATTTGAGAAATGAATTGTACCATTAGCTGATTGAGTTGTTTTTGGTTCAATTTCAAATCATTATTGGCCAATTGAATTAATTTTTCAGATATTGAGTAATCGAAACCAAATTCTGCAGCGGTAGCTTGAAAAATGGCTTTTTTGGACGATGGGACGGCTTTCTTTTTCAAATGAAGCAACGCAGAAAAGATCGAATTAAAGGTGGGCAAGGAAAGGCTCAACAAATTTTTTATCAAACGAGATTTGCCGTAAGTGTTCAAATAGCTTTTTCTCAATAGCAGCAATTTGCCGCGCAATTCCCGTTCGCACTCTAATCGCAGGTCGTTTTCCTTGATGGTGATGTCAGACAGGACATCTTCTCCAGATACTACTTGGTGGTGCTCTTTCATCAACAAGAATTCAATCGGGTAGCTATCCAAAGCCGATTGTATGTATTCTTTTGTCAAAAGCACTGGCGTAGCGACTTTTCGTTTGTGCCATTTTTCAACTACTGGCAAAATTTTCTGAATTTGGTCAATTCCCTTTTTGGTGAGCACGATAAGAAAATTTATATCCGATTTTTTAGGTACATATTCTCCCCGTGCTGCGCTACCGATTAAAATGATCGATATCAGCTCATCACCAAAAATCTTTTTATAATCAATAAATAACTGCTCAAAAACTTGATCAGGTAATTGGGGAATTTTTGACATGGGAAAAACTCCTGACTGAGAATGCTAAATTTATTGTTACTTTTCTGGTCGGCTTGTTTTTGCCGCCAAGACGCTGAGACACAAAGCTACACAAAGGAATTATTGTAATTATTCTGTCGTTAATTATCCTGTCACTGTGAACCTATCTACAAAATTAATCAAGCTCTGAATAGTTACACTCTTTATAGAATCGCTCGCTTTTCCAAACGACCGAAGCAACCTCCTCGAAATTAACCATCAATAACTGCCGCTGGCGCCGCCTCCGCCGCTCATTCCTCCACCAAAGCCGCCAAAGCCTCCACCAAAACCGCCGCCTCCGCTGAATCCTCCCCAGCCACCTCTACCGCGACCACTGTTACTAAAAAGCGAGCCTAGCAAAAGCCAGGGCAAAATTTTGCCGCGTGTACCAAAAATCAAAAACAAAATAAGCATGATTGTAAATAGCCCCCCGATTCCTTTGCTTTTAGATTGAGAGCCACCCGATTGTGGCAAATCAATGTTTCCGGTAAGTTGGACGCCATAGTCATCAGCAATCTTTTTAGCAATTGCCGCTACCGTAAAAAGATGACCTTTGCCGTAATCACCTTGTTTTAAATAGGGGATTAAATAATTGTCACGAATTCTGCCGGCCTGGGCATCGGGGATAATGCCTTCAATACCGTAGCCAATTTCAATGCGGATTTGTCTTTCTTTGACTGCGTTGAGAATGAGCACGCCATTATCTTTTCCCTGTTCGCCAATTCCCCATCTTTCAAAAAGTCTGACGGCATAATCTTCAATGTAATTATCGCCTAATTCGGGAATGGTCACATCGGCGATTTCAGCGCCGGTCTTTTGCTTCAGCTCATGACAGATTTGATTGATCTGACGTTGATAAGACTCAGGAATCACCTGGGCAAAATCGTTAACATATCCAATTGGTTTGGGAAAATCTTGGGCAATTGCCGCGGACAGAAAGCAACAAATTACTATTTGAATGAATAAATATTTTTGAACAAATCTTCGCATGATATCCAGTCTCATTGGTTAACAATTTAGCGTGAAAATTTCACGTACCCATGACCAGTAAGTTCCGTGAGTTGTTTTCAAATAAAGGTTTGTCTGCCGCTCAATAGCGCGATTCCAAACAGTAATTTTTGATCTTCCTGCAAATGTTATTTAGAATGAAGGGGACTTTTTCACTTTTTTCCATTTCCAGCCAAACAATGCCGTTGTTAGCCGGCGAGTCCAACGGCGCTTACTCATGATTCGTTTTAAGGCAGAATGATGGGTGTGTTCAATATTATTTTGAATGGAGACAAAATTATTTTTTTTGTTAAGGCGATTTTGTTCTTGTATTCTTCCCTCTAACATAAATAATTCTTCGGCAGAACAAATATTTTTCTTGACTAACATAGTAACAATGGTCTCAACTGAAATCGTATCAGCATTAGGCACTGCGTCAGGTTGATGTTCCATCGAACTAGAGCTTCGGCTCATTGGTTCATGATAATCGTCATTACTCATCGTCCAATTTCCTTTGATCTATGGTGGCAGATTGAAATGAGAAAGTTAAATAATTTAATCGATTTCATTTTAACAGCGCTAGATGAAGGCAACGCTTTTTCAAGCGAATAATTTTTCATGAGCAAATATAATTTGTTTTACGATATGATGCAAGCTAAAAAAAATATTTTTCTCTTGCATTTGAATTTTAATTTAATTATTTTCTGCCACCATTGAGCTCTTTAAAATATCTTTAATGCAGTGCCTGAACAGGATAATAGGGAAAACGGTGCAAATCCGTTGCAGCCCCGCTACTGTCATTGGCTACGAACGATGCGACTGATTTTGAATCAGCAAACCACTGTTTCAGCTTTTGTGGCAAACAGGGAATTCGACTTGCAACAAAACGTTGGAGCGGGAAGGTGCGACAATTAGGTCTGAAGCCATAAGCCAGGAAACCTGCTGTGTTAAATTGATCCACAAAAAACCTTCGCGGGATAGGTCTGGACTTGATACGATGCTTACCCCAACTTTCTGATGAAGGTTGGGGTTTTTTTTATTATTTGTATCACTTGGTCCTTATAACAGCGCAGCGTGGCAGTAGGAGATACAAAGAATCAGCTTGATCGATCAATTAAATTTGCAATAAAAAAGTCGAAGTTTTTTTAAACGACCAAAGGGATTTACCCTTTAACAATTTTTTGTCAGTGGGGAGGCGAAATGAAAAAGTTTTTTCTCATGTGGGCAATTTTTTATTTTTTTTCTATTAGCTCTAATTTTGCCCAAAATGGAAAGATTTCGGGCTTTGTTTTCGACAAATCGACACATCAACCCATTCCAGATGCCAATGTCTTTCTGTCCCGATTGCGCCTTGGCGCTGCCTCTGAGGCTGGTGGACATTTTTTTATCAATAAAATTCCGCCTGGCAAATATGAGGTAACGGCAAAAGTAATTGGCTATCAAACGCAATCTGTTACCAATATCGAGGTTGGAGAGAATACCACCATCAATTTTTATCTGTCGCCTGAGCCGATCCAATTTGATCCAATCGTGGTATCAGCCAGTTTGTCCGAGCATCGTCAATCACAAATATCTGTATCAACAGAAGTGTTGACCTTGGCGAAATTGAATGAGCAAACTGGCAATACCGCCGGCGAAGTTTTAGAATCCGTGGCCGGGCTTTATATCAAAAATTACGATGGCTTTGCCGGCGTTTTGTCACCATCTATTCGCGGCGCCAATACTGACCAAGTAGTTATCTTGCTCGATGACATGCGCTTGAATACAGCTCAAGGTGGCGGTGTTGATCTGAACTCTTTCCCAACAGCGGCGCTGGAAAAAATTGAAGTTGTCCGCGGCGGCCATTCGGCTATCGTTGGCTCTGATGCTTTGGGAGGCGCAATCCACCTGATCTCAAAAGAATCGATCAGCGAGCACGGATTTTCTTATGGTCTCCATACGACCATCGGTTCGTTTGGTACAAAAATTTATAATTTTTTTGGCTCACACAAAATCGGAGCACTTACCTATTTTGTTAATTTTAATGCCTCAGAAAGTGATGGCAATTTTAGCTATAAAACAGTAGACAATAACAAAACTTACCAAAGGGAAAACAACGATTATAAAGGCAACAATCTATTTTTCAAGTCAAAGTTTGATTTTAATGCCAATAATCGAATTCAGTTGATTTATCATGATTTGTCTGCGCAAAAGGGTGCTGCTGGTTCCGTAAATACCAATAGCTGGACAGGCGCGCCGATGCTGACGCCTTTGGCTAGATCGAATTATGACCGCCGTTTGCTCTCGCTTTCTTCAACGAACCAATTAGCGGATCGCTTCAGGATCGAAGAACAGCTTTATTTTCAAAGTTACGATTTTCATTACACTGATCCGGGCAGTTGGACGCCAAGCGATGACAGACATCAAAACAGGGCAATGAGCCTGAATCTAAAGGGAAGTTTTCATGTCAACTCAGCGGTCAATCTGGTGTCAGGTATGGAGTTGAGACAGGATAGATTAAAAAGCACCAAATTTATTGTCAAGGATAGAAACGTTCAAAGCCTCTTTGCCCAGGCAGAAATCAATCAGGCGATTCAACTTTTCAAGGCACCGATAAACTGGACCTGGATTCCAGCTTGTCGCTGGGACAATTATTCGGATGTTGAAGCGTTTTTTTCTCCCAAGTTTGGCATGCTAGTAACAGCCGGCGAGCAGGTGAGTTTCTCGCTGCGGGGCAATGTCGGTCAATCCTATCGGACGCCGACCTTTGATGATCTTTATTGGCCTGATGAAGGCTGGGGTAGAGGCAATCCAACCCTATCTCCGGAGATAAGTACTGATACCGACCTTGGTTTCATCGTCAGCAAAAAAACCAATCATCTTCTTCAAGCTGAAATGAGCTTTTTTGAAAATGACATCAAAAATCTAATTGCCTGGGGACCAAATGAAGCCGAGGTGTGGATGCCACAAAATATTGGCAAAGCCCAAATTCGCGGTCTTGAAACCTGTATTAAATTCAGTATTTGCCAGGATCGCTTTTATGCCAATTTTTTTCATACTTATATGAGAGCGACCGACGAGACGGACCAGGCAGCAAACCAGGGGAAACGGCTAATTTATCGCCCCGACAGCAAATTCGACCTTATTTGGGGAATGAAGCTAAAGCACCTGAGCACAAGCATTAACTATCGCCGGGTCAGCAAGCGCTTTACCACAATAGATAATTTGAAATCGCTTCCTGCCTATCAATTGCTGAACAGCAGCATTTCTTATTTTGTCTCGGTTTACAACTTTAATATGGAAACAAAATTTCAGCTTTTGAATATCTTTGATGAGTCAATTTATCTCAACGACGGCTTTCCCATGCCAGGCCGGGAATTTCGCTTTTCATTGGGATTCAATTATTAACACCGCGCGGGGCAGAAGTCAATTTCGTCAATGAATTTCAACTTATAATGTGAATGACCAGTTGAAAAAAACCAAAAGAACTGAAAGGCTAAAGCTCAAAGAATTGGTGGGGAAATTAAAAGATCTCCGTTCTAAAGAACGGAGCTAGTCAATTTTCATGCATAGCTCCGCCATTTATGGCGGAGAAACTGATGAAATCTGAAATCACTTGGGCTTTAGCCCAATCAGCTTTTTGACTGGTCATTCATATTTAAAATAAACAGAAAGGAAAGAATTAAGCATCATTTCAACATATTAAGCATTCCATCATGTTCAAATTTTTTAAGTAGAGTCACTAAAAATAAAAATTTCCTTTCATAAAAATGGAGCGACTCAGAATTAGGAATAACTCAGTGCGCTAAGTTTACGGGCAGATGAGCTCAAGCAATTCTGAACGGCTAGCATATGGTGGAAATTTTTTAGCTGTTTATTCAAATTAACAAAAGTGGATCAAAGAAAGTTATGAAGAAAGTATTTGTTTTAGTATCAATAGTATCTTTTATAGTTTTTGGCGTTTTGATTGTAAGAGTCATTAGCGCCATTCAAGGACAGAATTTTGACCTTGATGAAGCGCCTCTTAAGCGGATCATTTCATTATCTCCAAACATCACAGAGATTTTATTCGATCTTGGTCTGGGCGAAAAAATTGTTGGCGTAACAAATTATTGTAACTACCCTGAAAAAGCCCAAAAAATAGCCAGAGTTGGCGGCTATTTGGATCCCAATTTCGAAGCGATTGTTTCGCTTAAGCCGGATGTGGTAATCATTTTGCCGGAACAGGAAAATGTGAAAAATTTTCTTACTGAATTGGATGTCATCTATTTAGAGGTGAACAACAAAACCATTTCCGATATTTTCAAGGGCATAAAAACAATTGGCGCTCAGTTTGGTCGGACAAAAAGAGCAGAGAAGTTGGTTGCTGCTCTACAAGCGAGTATCGACCGAGTAAAATCAAAAACCGCCACCTGCTCAAAACCAACAGTACTCATTTCAGTAGGCAGAACGCTGTCAGCGGGCATGTTAGCAGATATTTTTGTTGCCGGCAAGAATACCTATTTCGATGAACTGATAAAACTTGCTGGCGGCAAGAATGTGATTGAAATGGAAACGCTTTCCTATCCCTTGATCTCAGCCGAGGGAATTATCAATCTTAATCCTGACATCATTTTAGATTTTGCCACTGATTTTGAAAAGTACAAATTAACCGCAGATCAGGTCAAACAAGATTGGCTGTGCCTGCCTCAGGTGAAAGCTGTCAGAAACAATCGTGTTTATGTCCTTGGTCAAAGCTACGCTGTCATCCCTGGTCCGAGATTTATTGAGCTGCTTGCCCAACTGGTAACAATCATTCATCCTGAAATAAGCTGGACAGAGAAATGAAAGGTGCAATTATCAAAATTGAGCATCTTTGTCTGCGATTGGCAAATCAACAAATATTGGACAATATTTATTTGCAGGTAGAGGCGGGTGACTATATTTCTATCATCGGTCCCAACGGTGCCGGGAAGACCAGCCTGCTCAAATGTTTGCTGCGCATCTATTCTATCAGCGCTGGCAGAATTTTTTTCCATGGCGTACCACTTTCCAATTTTGCGCAAAAGGATCTGGCAAAACAAATCAGCTACGTGCCGCAGAGCAATGAAACTATTTTTCCTTTTACTGTCGAGGAATTCGTTATGATGGGGCGATACCCGTTTTTGAATCCCTTTTCTTCACTGAAGGCAACAGATAAAAAAGCGGTTCAAGAAGCCATGGCGCTTTGCGATGTCAGCCATAATGTCAATCGGTTGATGAAGACACTCAGCGGCGGAGAACGCCAGGTTGTTTACATTGCAGCAGCATTAGCACAAGGATCGGATATTTTATTGCTGGATGAGCCGACAACCTTTTTGGATCCAAACTACCAAAGCAAAATTTATCGCTTGCTTAAAAGACTAAATACTGAACTGGGGAAAACCATCATTTTAGTTACTCACGATATTAATAGCGCAGTCCTGCAAGGCGAGAGAGTTATTGTTCTAAAGCAGGGAAAAATACTTTTTGATGGCGATGGTAAAAAAATCATGGACAATAAATTGCTGAAAAACGCTTACGACAAAGAATTTGACTTCACTATCCATCCCTTTACTGGTCAAAAAATTATTCTCCCCGAGGTGTTGGCTTGATAGAAAGGAAAAAATCAGTATTGTTGGCTGCGGTTGTTCTTTTTTCGATTACTATTTTAACCGCGACGCCGTTTATCGGCATGGATAGAATATCGCTCAATGATCTGATTAACGCCGGCGCCGACACAGTGAAAGCAGATATTTTTTGGAAAATACGCCTGCCGCGGGTGCTGGTTGCTTTTTTAGCTGGCGCTGGGCTTTCCATCAGCGGCATGGCTTTTCAGGCCATGTTTCGCAATCCGCTGGCGACGCCATTTACGCTGGGGGTCTCCAGCGGTGCCGCATTTGGCGCCATTCTCTACATCAAAATTGGCTTGATCTTTTCTCTGCTCGGCCTTTCGGGCCAATTGTTTGTTTCCTTTCTGGGTGCTGTTTTATCAGTAGCGCTGGTTTATGGAATTACGCGAATGAGGCAGGGATTTTCTACCGTTACCATGCTGGTGGCCGGAGTAGCCATCAATTTTTTCTTTTCTAGTTTGATTTTGTTCATTCAGTACATCAGCGATTTTGCCAATTCGTTTCGCATTATTCGTTGGCTGATGGGCGGATTCGAAGTGGTGGGCTTTTTCCCAGTCAAAACTATTTTGCCATTCGTTTTGGTTGGCAGTTTTATCATTTTCTATCTGGTGAATGAATTGAACCTGCTCACGCTTGGCGAAGACCTGGCTGTCAGCCGCGGGGGCGACATCAAAAAGATCAAGCTATTTCTTTTTTTGGGGACATCGTTAATGGTGGGTGGTATTGTGGCTATTTGTGGTCCCATCGGTTTTGTCGGCATGATGGCGCCCCATATCTGCCGGCTGTTCATTGGCTGGAATCATCGCTATTTGGCGCCGGTGAGCTTTTTGTTCGGCGGGACATTCCTTGTCCTCTGTGATGCTCTGGCTCGAATTATTATCGCCCCAGCAGAAATACCAGTTGGCGTCATCACGGCCCTGCTCGGCGGGCCTTTTTTCCTGTGGCTGCTGGTGCGCGGATCAGCAGAAAATCTTTTTTCTTGAGTGGAGCATACGGCTAAACTGGGCCGAAGCGATTCAAGGGGCGCAATGGAATAGTGGACAGTCGAATCGGCGGGACGATGTAATCTGATTCGATCAACATGTTTTCTTAAAGCGCGCCAATCCTATCCTCCATAAATCGATCATTCTGCCTCTTGCCTTTTTTATGATCAACATGAAAAGATTTTCGGCTTAATTTTTTCAATAAAACATAAAACAAGGACTGTGACGCTGTGTAATGATCAAAGGCATTTCACTCCATCGCATTGAATGATTCGAAAAGCACTTTACTCTTAGTATAGTTAATGCAAGGGGCAGGGCAAATGAATAAAAATACAGATCACAATTCCACAATTAAAATAACCTTTTTGCCAGCTCGCATCACTTCCACGCTAATGCGCTGACCGACTTTAAAATCAGCCAATCGGTTCATGTATTCATAAATATCATTCACTGGCTTTCCTTCCAGCGCGACAATGATATCACCCTTTTGCATGCCTGCTTGCTCGGCGGGCCGACCTTTCATGACCAACGTGACACCGACACCTTTGCTGTCAGTTGCCGCGACATCGGGCATAATGCCCAACGTCACTTTGAACTGGCGTCGCCCCAGTGGTTGAGTTTTCGGACCAGCTTCTTGATAAGCCAGCGTTCCTTCCATATTTGCCAAGTAACTGGTTAGCTCATAAATAAAATCAGCAATTTTTTTGCTGCCCTCAAAATTGATAAATTCTGTATCGTCATTGGGCGTGTGATAGTCCTCATGGGCACCGGTAAAAAAGAACAATACGGGAATATCATTGGCATAAAAATTGGCGTGGTCCGAAGGACCATAGCCTTCAGGTGATAGTTTGACCTTCAAATCAACTTGCTTCTTTGCTCGTTCAATAATCGATTCCATTCCTTTTGCTGTGCCGGAGCCGCCAATAGTCAGGCTTTTATTGTCATTGTCGAGTCGACCAATCATATCAATATTTAGCATGTATTTTATTTTTTTCAGGTCGAAAAGCGGGTCTCGGACAAAGTAACGGGAGCCGATGGTCCCCATTTCTTCAGCGCCAAACGCGACAACAATAATATTTCGCTGGAGCGATTTTTTTGCCGCTGCCAATTTTTCGGCAATCTCGATGATCGCAGCCACGCCTGAAGCATTATCATCAGCGCCATTATGGACAGCCACTGTATCCGGCCGTCGTGAACCAGAACCAGGTCCGCCGAATCCCAGATGATCGTAGTGTGCCCCAATAACCAAATACTCATCTTTGTGAGCTTTATTGTCTGTTGGCAATAAAGCCACCACATTCTGAGTCTGGACTTTTATTTTGCTGACTTCGGTTGTCGCAGTCAGTTCTTTTCCTACCACAAAAGAGCTGGGCGCTTTGCTCGTATCTATTTTTGCCTCCAGGCGGGCAACTGTTCCTCCGGTCTCTCTTAGAAAATCGTCAGCTACCTTTCTTTTTAGGTGAATCACCGGCAGCCCAGCATCGGATTCGCTTTGATCATAAAACAAATCAGTCAGCACATCTTTTTTATCAAATTTTTCTCCAGAAACGAACAGGACACCAGCGGCGCCATGGTCCTTAGCGGTCAGCACCTTTTTGCGGAACGAGCTGTAGAGTGCGTATGGACTCTGCGGATTATCAGATTCGGGATCACCTCTTAAAATTAAGCACCATTTTCCGCTGGCATCCAGATCCTGGTAATCGTTCCAGGAAAGGCTGTCATTTTTGAAATCAAAGCCATAACCGACAAAAGTCACCGGCGCTGTCACAGTTCCATCGGACGAAAAGGATAAGGGAACAAAATCTTGCTCAACTTTTCCATCAAAATTTTCAAAACTGAGTGCATTGTTTTTACCAAGGCTCACACCAGTGGTGACCGGGAAATATTGAAATCCATTTTCTGCCAGCAAAATTAAACCGCTATTTTCTAATTGAGTTCGGATGTACTCAGCTGCAATGTTTCCTTCTTTGGTTCCTGGTTTTCTGCCTTTTAATGAATCGGAGGCTAAAAAGGAAATATGGGCTTTGAGTTCAGGAATGGTGATCTCGGTCGGTCCTGAATGCTGAGCAAAAATATTTATAACTGACAGAGCTATCATCAGGGAAGTAAAAAAAAATTGTTTCATCTTTTTTCTCCGATAGTTTTGTTCGTAAATTATTTTGCTATATATATGCCATT
>CAZNDR010000075.1:0-12212 GCA_964571835.1 uncultured Cytophagia bacterium
TTCACGCACGCTTTACCGTGGCGCATATTTGGATCAATTGCCATATACTCCCACCAATCCATTTTGATCTGCTAACTGTTTAGCGAAAACTGTTCAGGCCAAATTGCATTTTTGCCTGCAGCAGCGACTAATCCATCGTTCAATCTTGTAAATATTTCGACAATATTTTACAAAGGTGACATCGCCCGTAGCCGTTCTACAATTTCTGGCAGCACCTGCGCTGCGTATTCAACTTCTTCTAACGTGTTGCCTCGTCCCAAGCTAAAACGAATGGATGACTGCGCCAACTCCGGTTTAAGGCCCATGGCACTTAACACATGTGATGGATCAACGCTGCCGGACGTGCACGCTGAACCACTAGAGGCAGCAATGCCTTTCAAATCCAGGCTAAGCAGCAGAGCTTCGCCTTCAATGCCCTGAACAGACACATTCAATAGACCGGCTAATCGTTTTTGCGGATGACCGTTTAAATAAAGGCGCGGAATTTTTTCCGATAATTTCTTGTATAACAGATCGCGCAATTGTCCAATTCTCTCTTCATCACTTGCTAATTGCTCCTTGCAAAGCTCCACTGCTTTCGCCAATCCGATGATGCCGGGGATGTTTTCTGTGCCGGGCCGCCGATTTCGCTCATGAGCTCCGCCAAAAGTAATGGGCAGTAATTTGACTCCCCGTTTAACAAATAATATTCCGATTCCTTTGGGACCATAAATTTTATGGCCGGACATAGCCATCAAATCAACATTCATGGTTGAAAGTTGGATGGGTATTTTTCCAAATGACTGAACCGCATCGCTGTGGAATAAAATTCCTCTTTCTTTTGTTATTTCGCCTATTTTCTTAATATCATTTATTGTTCCCACTTCATTATTAGCATGCATGATGGAGACCAAAATCGTGTCGTCGCGAATAGCTTCAGCTACCTGCTGCGGAGTTATTACACCAAATTTATCCGGTTTGAGCAAAGTAAGATCAAAGCCCTGCTTGGCTAAATATTCACAGGTATGCAGCACCGCATGATGCTCAATTCGTGAGCTGATGATATGTTTTCCTTTTTCAGACAACTGATGCGTCACGCCGAGAATTGCCATATTGTCAGCTTCAGTGCCGCCGCTGGTAAAATATATTTCATTGGCAGAGGCGCCGCAAAAATCAGCCACTAACTCTCTAGCCTCTTCCAATGCCACTTTTGCCTCGCGCCCAAAAAAATGGATACTGGAGGCATTGCCAAATTTCTCTAAAAAGTACGGCCTCATGGCTTCAAAGACTGCTGGATCAATCGGCGTGGTTGCGCTGTGGTCGAAATAAATTCTGTTCATGACTAATATCCTGTCTTGTCTTGCCTTGTCTTTTCTGACTCAAATTTAATTGAAATGTCTGACTGTCTGCTTCATTTTTGAACAAATATAGCATTCTTCAAACAAATAAGCAAGGCTTAAATGACGATGAGAAAGTATTAAAAGTCGTATTTTGCTTAATAAGCGATAACTTTGCTTTATCTTACGAAAGGACTATCTCAGAGACTGGGAAAAATTTTTTGAGTGCATCGCACCTGGTCGGTTTGGCCAATAATGTGGCATGTGTAAAAAGGGGTAGCCCCCTTTCCCGATTTATGGGGACCCGAGTGACCTTTCAGCATTGGCCGGCTGAACATAGCCGAAGCTTAGCCCATGCTTTGCTGCGAACTTAAATCTAATGAAAAAATAACTGTTCATAGAAAATAAACAGCTCAATAAATAACCAGATCTATTCTATATCGGAAATGATCACTTTCTCAATATCAAGGGGAACTGTAAATTTTGTCATTGGCAATATTGCAATGCGAATCCCATCATAATGCCGATAGCCGATACGGAAGCTTTTTGTTTCTTTATCATAGTGGCTGCTAACAATGTCATCATTAAAAAGCGCTACGCCAATTTCCATTTCCTTTTTTTTAATAGAAAATATTTTGCCTTCGACATGGATTTTAAACTTGCCACTATATTCCAAAATGATGTCTCTTGGTTCATTTGATAAATTTTGCAATTTTGTCTGAACCATTTCTTCTCCAGGTTTTCGTTTTAAGTCATAGTCCAAATGTTTTTGAATGACTGCTTTCATCTCATTAATTTCATCGATATTAAACAAACGCGTCAAAAAGATGATGTTTAGTTTTTCATCCAAAACGACATTACGGGTAACACCGCCGCGGGCAAATTTTTCAAAAATTTTGCCGTCCGCATCTAAGGCAACAGGATAGGTCATCCCCATTTCGTTTGCCGCTTGGCTGGCAATTTCTTTTTTCTCTTTAAAATTCACTCCAACAACCATCAAGCCTTGATTTTTTAATGGCTGCCAGACTTCTTTTTCAAGGAAAGGAACCTCCTTCCGGCACACAGCTCACCAGGAAGCAAAAAAATTTAGCACGATCACTTTAGCGTGAAATTGAGATAATTTTCTAACTGATCCTTCCAGCAAGCCAATTTCACAGTTTTCGATTTTATCACCGACTTTTACAATATAGCCTCGTTCATCTGGAAGAGTGGCTTGTCCCAGGCAAGCGCACAAAAAAATGAAAGACAAGGCATAGCCACATATCATTTTTTTCATCATTGAATAACTCGTCTTTTTCCCTTGAATTTTTTTTTCATCTTACTAAATTCTTTTCAAAAAATCAAGTCTATTTTCCCTTGCTTTGAAGAAAATGTGCTTGACAATATTCTTTATTTATCCTATCTTTAAATGCTAAATTGTTGAATGGTTTTTTCAATTATTACTGGAGAGCGATTAGATGCAGGCTGTAATTTTGGCCGCTGGGAAAAGCACGCGGACCTATCCCCTTACTTTGACTCGACCTAAACCGCTTTTGCCCATCGCTAATAAGACAATCGTGGAGCACATACTGGAGCAATTGGAAGGACTGGTCGATCACGTAATTATGTTAGTTGGCTATCGGAAAGAAATGATTGAACAGTACATCGGCGTCAAATGGCATGGCATGAACATATCTTACTGTGAACAAAAAGAACAGTTGGGCACCGGTCATGCAGTTTTGCAAACTGAACCTTTAATTAAAGACCGCTTTATCGTTCTAAACGGCGATGATATTTACGCACACCAGGATATAGCCGCGCTGCTTAATTATGACTACGGCGCACTGGCGCGCTGGGAAGCTGATCCTTCTCCTTACGGAGTTTTTCAGGTTGATGACAAAAACCGGGCCATCAATTTGGTGGAAAAACCAAAACAGTTTATCGGCAACCTAACCAATGTCGGCTGTTACAAATTTGATCGATCAATTTTTGAATTTATCAAAAAAACGCCACTCAGTGAGCGGGGAGAAATCGAAATCACTAGCTCCATTCTGCTGTTTGCCAAACAACATGAATTTTATGTCCATATGCTGCAAGGATTTTGGCTTTCTAATGGCTACCCTTGGGAGCTATTGCAGACACAGGATTTTTTTATGAAAAATCTGGATGAGACCATCATTTCAGGGATAGTCGAAAAAAATGTTCAGCTCACTGACGGCATCGTGGTGGGAAAAGGAACAACCATAAAATCCGGTGTTTTTATCGAAGGCCCTGTCATTATTGGGGAAAATTGTAATATTGGACCCAATTGTTACCTTCGCGGCAATACTGCTATTGGCGATAATTGCCATATTGGCCAAAGTGTGGAAATTAAAAATTCGATTATTATGAATAACACCAATATCTGTCATTTGAGTTACATCGGCGATTCAGTCATTGGCGAAAATGTCAACCTCGGCGCTGGTTTCATCGTTGCTAATGTCCGCCATGACAAAACTAATGTGCTCTCCCAGGTAAAAGGAAAACTGATCGATACGGGAATGAAAAAATTTGGAACTGTAATTGCAGATAATGTACGAACCGGCATCAATACCTCAATTTATCCCGGCAGAAAAATTTGGCCGGGAAAGTTCACTGCTATTGGTGAGATTGTCAAAAAAGATATTATTGATGGTTAATTGATAAATCACCGGATGCCTTATAATTAAGATACCCCCCTCATTCGTTACTCTTCACGGACAGCCCTTCACAGGGGGACTTCTCTTCCACGCTTTAAAGGAAGGCTGAGTGGGTGTTAATAAGGCAGGCCGTTGGCTCTTTTCTCATTTTGCACTAAAATTAGCTAACTAATTAGCTCCTTAACAATAAGGAACGGCAATAAATGAAAAATATTTTATCTTTTGACTTGCGAAAGATTTTTATATTTTTAGTCTTTTTTTTAGAACAACTACCGGTAGCGAGCGCAGAGGATCGGAATCTGCTCACCAAAAATATTTCATTGGAAACGCTTCAAGAGATAATTATCCCAGCCGATCTGTGGCATCCTTATCCAAAGATAGACGAGCCGAAAAAATGGCAGGTGGTTCCGCTATCAGTTCGCCAAGCTCACATTCAACAAGGAGAGGCTTATCTTGGAAGCAGTTGGGATTCGCTGCCAGCAACGGTATTTTTAGAATTCGTTCGAAATGGCAACCGCAGCAATTATGAAAAGATGTCTTTCAGCAGACGAGAGCACCTGGCAGCTTTAGTTATGGCAGAAGTTTTTGAAAATAAAGGGCGCTTTTTAGATGACATTGTCAACGGTCTTTGGGCAATCTGCGAAGAGACCTTCTGGGGCGTGCCGGCGCATGTGGGACGACAAAAAGCCGGACCTGGTTTGCCTGATGTCACAGAACCGATTGTCGATCTTTTCGCGGCGGAAACCGGCACTTTGCTCGCCTGGACTGATTATTTACTCGACGCGAAATTGAACACTATTTCTGCACTTATCAAACAACGCCTAACTTACGAAATAGATCGCCGCATTTTAACACCCAATCTGGATAGAGAAGATTTTGGCTGGATGGGATTTGTCACCAAGAATATTAACAATTGGAATCCCTGGATTAATTCCAACTGGCTTACTGCTATTTTATTGGTAGAAAAAGATGAACAGCGCCGACTGAATGCAGTGCACAAATGCATGAGATCGCTTGATAATTTTATCAATATTTATCCTGCTGATGGCGGCTGCGATGAAGGTCCCACTTATTGGAGCCGCGCCGGCGCTTCTTTGTTTGATTCTTTAGAATTGCTTTTTTCAGCTTCCAATGGCCAGATAAATATTTTTGATCAGATGGTGATAAAAGAGATTGGGCGTTACATTTACAAAGCTCACATCAACGATAACTATTTTATTAATTTTGCTGATGCCAGCGGCAAAATGTCCATCGATCCGGCAGTGGTCTTTCGTTTCGGCAGAAGCATCAACGACCCGATCATGATGGGATTTGCCGCCTGGAGTGCACTACAAAAAAATTACGGTTCTTCAGCATTGCCCGGCAGCTTTGGAATTTTTAACCGACAACTGCCAGCTTTTTTTATCTTGAATGAATTAACAAATTATCCACCACAAGAGCCGCTTCTTCGGGATTTCTTTTTATCAGACCTCCAAGTATTTGGCGCCAGATCGAATAAAAGCAACAAAACTGGTTTTTACGTTGCTGCTAAAGGAGGGCACAATGCCGAAAGCCATAACCATAACGATGTTGGTAACTTCATCATTTATGCTGACGGTATGCCGCTGTTGATCGATGTCGGTGTGGGCACTTACACTGCTAAGACATTTAGCAGCTTGCGCTACGACATCTGGACCATGCAATCAGCCTATCACAATCTGCCCACTATTAACGGCGTAATGCAGATGAGCGGGCGTCAATACGCAGCAAAAAATGTAAGCTATCAAGCAAAGGAAAATGTAGTAGAATTCGCCCTAGACATAGCCACTGCTTATCCACCGCAAGCAGAGATAAATTCCTGGCTCAGGACCATTCGTTTGAATAGAAATAAAAATGTGGAAATTATTGAGAAGTACCAGTTGACGAAATGGAAACAACCTGTGGAATTGAACTATATGACTCCGTTGCCAGTTGAAATTGTTGCTAAGGGATTGATAAAATTTACCGCTGTTGAAGACGGAAAAGCTAAGGATATCTTTATGAATTTTGATCCACAAAAGATAAATATCCACTTTGACAAGATACCGTTGGATGATGCAAAGCTGCAAGCGAGTTGGGGAAATCAACTGACGCGAATTTTGCTTCAATCATCGTCGACATTATTGACAGATGAATTGAATATTGTATTTTATAGATAATTAATATCAATCAACAGTAACCAATCACAGGTTTCAAAGAATCATGACATCCTCTTGATCTCTACTTTTCGAGCATAAGCCTTCAAAGAGGGACTTCCTAGTAAATCCCCGCTTTGCAAGGAGACAGGGGGATGTGAAAAAGATAGACAGTCAGTTCCTTTTTCATTTTATCCTGTGCTTAGTTACCATCAACAATATTACTTTTATAAACTAAAAAGTTGGAGATTTTATTATGGGTAAAGGCGACAGACGATCACGACGTGGAAAAATTTATCGGGGCACGACAGGAAAGCTTCGTCCCAAAAAGAAAAATAAATCGTCGTCTCAACCAGCAGTGGAAAAAAAGTAAGCAGGATAACCGACAAGGGGTAATTCTGAGCTTAAATACCACATCAAATTTACCCCTTTCGGTTAGGCTTTATCACTATTCTTTTTTTGGGCGGGAAAAGTGCTGTTTCCTGTTAGTCTTTTTATGTTTAATCCGCAAATAAAATTTGAAAAGCCTAATCTTCTCAAATTGCCCAAAATGAAGAACAATAAGCTCTTGTTGCTATTTTGATGACCAGGGGGGGAACTATTAGCTAAGATTTTAATCACCGATCAGCTTTCATTTCAAAGCTGAAAAGGAGACCACTTTGAGAAATTTACAAGATATTATTTTAAGCTTGCTGATTTTTGCTCTGCTCTGCCTGCAAAATTGTGCTACCACTGGCGTCAGCGGCAAAAGATCGTCAGCACAATATCGTGCCGATATTCTAAAATACAAGTCGTTGGTAAAGCAGAATCCCAATGATGCGACGGGATACATCGAGTTGAGCGTTATCAGCCTCGAGTTGGGAAACATGTCAATGGCAAAAAAACTTATCGCTCGAGCCTACCAACTTGATCAGACTAATCCTAAGATGCTGTTCTACTTAGGACAAATATTTGAAAAGTTGAATCAGAAAAAAAACGCTGTGAAATTCTATAAACAATATCGACAGGTTCCTCTAACATCGCCTTATCGCAGACAGATGTCTATGCGCTATGAGGTGCTCAATCGGGAAATAATCCAGAGTGAATTGCAGCAGATGCTGGCGCAGGAAGCCAATTTGAATATCGCTGACATTCCTCCGAAATCGGTAGCTGTTTTTCCCTTTTCCTATCAAGGACAAGATCAAACCTATGCCGCGCTCGGCACTGGCATTGGCGAAATGATGATTACCGATTTGGGCCAGGTCAATGGTCTTAAAGTCATCGAGAGAATTCGATTGCAAGCAATGATGAATGAGATGTCTCTATCGCAAAGTGGTCTGGTAGATGAAAGCACTGCCCCACGTTTTGGCAAGCTGCTTGGCGCGGCTAAGATTGTCCATGGCAATTACGACGTTGTGAAAAAAAATAATGTCCAATTCGAAGTAGGTTTTTGGGATGTGACGAAGAATTATTTTCCACCGCTCACCAGCCAGCGCGATGTGATGAGTAACCTATTTAAACTGGAAAAAGATCTGGTTTTTAGTCTAATAAGCGACCTTGGTTTTGAATTATCTGCTCAAGAGAAAATAAAAATTCAGCAAATCCCTACCAAAAATTTGCAGGCATTCTTGAGCTATTGCACTGGGCTGGAGATGGAAAATTCCGGCCAATTTAATGAAGCGGCAACGGCTTTCCAAAAGGCAATTCAAATTGATCCGACTTTTAAAAATGCCAATGAAAAAATTGAAAGCAACCAATCGCTTGCGGCGGCAAGTCAAAGCGGGCAACTCGATGCCGCGCTGGTTTCTCTGGCAAGCCGCATCGCACCAGCAACCACCAAAACTGATTTGGTGAACAATCGCTTGACTAATATTTCAGCAAGCATTGGCACGATTTTCATCCCGGGACCAGACAGGCGGGAATCAGCCCAAGAAGCCAGCCATTCTGGAGTTGAAGTGTTGGGAGATTTGCCTTTGCCTCCAGCTCCGCCGATAATAAAGTGATAAAAGAGGATTACAGCCATGAAATTAATAAAAAGGCCATTCATAGTTCAATTCGCATTAACCTATTTGTTCCTTTTCTTGAATTCACTTGGTTATGCTCAAACTTTAGCAGATTTTTATGCGCTGCATGTAGGCGATTATTGGATTTATCACGCTGATTCTCTCAATGGTACATATAAACCAACTACCAAGAGAGACGACATCGAGAATATAGACCTCATCAATGGCATTGAATATTTTCGGATGAAGCAAAAAATATTTGCTGATGACAGCTCTGAAGAATCGGCTTGGTACACGTGGCTACGATCAGATACGAGCGGGATTGTGCTAGGCGCTTTTGGCGAATCACCGGATATTGCTACACTGAATATCCCGGCTGCTATCATTAACGTTGATGGTGATGCTACGGATTGGAGTGGCATCAATGCTTTGCTGACAGATCCTCAAGGTGATGATTCAGCCACTTATAGCGGAGACGACATAAAAGCAATTTATGCCGCAAGGGATATGGATAATTTGTACATCAGGTTGGATTTATGGGACGATGCGAATAGAAATTTTGGGAACGGTCCCTCACCTCGGGAAGGTATATATCGCCTTTTAGTAGATAACGATGGCCCCTTTCCAGAAATGCAATTAGGAATTGGCTATGATGATTTTAATTATGAATGGAGTCTTGGTTATAACGGAAGCAATGATGGCGTGCCCGATGTATTGCAGGGTTCAGCTTATGTAGGAGTCAGTGGGGGAATTATTGAAGTTAAACTGCCGTTCAATTATGTTGGTGCGTCCACTAATTTCTATAGCATTGAAGCCGAAGTGACAAATTGTTGCGTGCAAAACTCGTCCACTTTAGACGAGGCGGGTTCAGGATATTCTGCTGCCTTTAGTCCTCCTGTTACCTGGATTCCGAATAAAGCCTTAGTCGCCGGGACATCATGGGAACTTTATACACATCGTTTCGGCGGAACGCTGTTATTTAATGTTGAAAGTATTTCAGAGACGGTGCAGGTTCCAGCCGGCACATTTACTAACTGCTTAAAAATTAAATTAACGATTACTGGCACTGAGCAAGAACCTTCTCAAACATCGTACTCTTATTTAGCAAAAGGAATTGGTGAAGTTTTGAATAAAGGCTGGGGCTATTGGGAAGGCAATTCTCAATTTGAACTTACCGACTATTATGTTCAAGGTTCAACCCCTACGCAGTTTATCGATGTCGAGACTGATAAGACTCCTGTTGCGGGTAAAATTCTGAATGTCACGGCAAGACTTCCAGAGAACTTTCTGCCCACTACTCAGCGCCTCTATTACCGAAAGCCGGGAGAAAGCTTGTGGCGATGGACAGATATTACGGCGCCGGCAAATGTTCTCACCTTCACCATTCCTGCGGATGCTGTTTCTTATCAAGGTGTCGAATATTATGTATATCTGTCGGATGGGATCAGGGCAGTAACCTATCCACCAGTTAATCCACAGGCTAATCCTGCCCACGTTCAGGTAGCCGTCGCAAGTCAAGTTTATCCCTTGCGCCTTTCCGGCCTGACTTACAAAATGGTCTCTGTTCCCATTTATCTGGAAAATCCTGAAATTTGCAAAGTACTTTGCGATGACTACCAGGCTTATGATATTCAGCAGTGGCGTCTTTTGCAATGGCAAAGCCAGACTGACTCAACCGGCTATTTTGAATATCCGAAGATTACAGCCGGATTTACCCCAGGCCAGGCTTTTTGGTTAGTAACGCGCAGCGGCAAAACTTTTGATGTCGAAAACGGATGGTCCATTAATACTACCGAACCGGTTCAGTTTACGCTTAAACCCGGCTGGAATCAAGTTGCTAATCCGTTTCCCTTTCCGGTTTCCATTGATTCGATGGAGGCCGAGCTTGATACTCTTCAACTGCCGGTATATTATAATGGCAGAGAATATGTCTATGAACAACAAATTCTGCAACCGTGGGAAGGATATTTTGTTTACAATGAAGCACCTCGTTCGATTTTTGTTATCGTTCCGCCAAAGCCCTATCAAGGCGGATTGTTGCTCAAGCAGAAAAGCCTTTTCGCCATAAACGAAGAAAACGAATACCTGCTGCAACTTTCCGCTTGCATGCCCGAGACAAAATGGATTGATTCACAAAATTATATTGGCTTTCGTGAGCAGGCAACTTCAGGCCATGATAAATTTGATTTAGCCGAAGCGCCTCCTATTGGAGATTTCCTGCGCCTTTCTATTCTGGAAAATGGCGAGCGTTTTGCCAGCAATTTCAAAGCTATTAATGAACTTGGTCAGCAATGGGAGATTCAAATCAGCCTTTCTGAATTCATCAAAAAGCCGATCGAAATCGCGTTGAATGAAACCGGAACGCTGCCAGCGAATTTCAAATTATATATTTTGGATAAAAAATATAGCTGTTCCCTTCCCATCGAAAATCAAAAATGTAGTTTTGAGTTGACGCGAGAAGCGCCAGTGAGAGAAATTAAAATCATTATCGGCACTGAAGCTTTTGCCCAGCAAAATAGTGAAAACATTCCTCTAAAACCAATTGAATATAGTTTGGCACAAAACTATCCGAATCCGTTTAATTCAGAAACCATCATTCGCTATCAACTAGGCAGACGTACACCAGTTGAGTTGTCTATCTTTGACCTGCTGGGCAGAACTGTCCGTCAACTCGTCAACGAGACACAAACCACCGGCTCACATGTGGCTAGATGGAATGGCTTGAGCACAACGAATGATCTGGTTGCCAGTGGCGTGTATTTTTGCAGGATTAAAGCCGGCGATTTTGTTTCAACTAAAAAGATAATTTTAGTGAGGTAACCGGCTGCCGATTCATTTAATGGTTCGCGAGCTGCAGCAGCTTAAACATGGAGTTTTAACATGAAAAAGCTCATTTTTTTGTTTTATCTGATTATAATAGCATCAGCCATCTATGCCGCTGATAATTACCTCATCGGTCAAAAAGGCTACTTCATTATTGCCCCGGTTTTTCAGCAATGGTCGATCCAGAGCAATTTTGCTATTTCGGAGCTTTCATTTCCGGTGACCGTCTATTATCCTGTTAGCCGACAATTGAGTTTTTCGCTGCGCAGCAATCAAGCGAATGTTGGCGGCGACGTGAACAAACTTAGCGGTTTTGCCGACACGCAATGGAACAGCAGCTATCACCTTGAAAAAGCAAACTTAGTGTTCACAGTGGGGCTGAATTTACCCAGCGGGAAAAAAGAGTTATCTTTAACCGAGTTTGCCACTTCTTCTCAAATTGCCTACACCTATTATAATTTTTTAGTGCCCGGCTTTGGGCAAGGTTTTAATGTGTCGCCCGGACTCAGTTGGGCTGCCCCGATCTCGGACAATTTAGTGTTGGGCTTGGGCGCAACTTACCAATTAAAAGGCAGCTTCAAACCATTAGAAAATATGCCCGATAATTATGATCCCGGCGATGAACTTCTGCTCACCGCTGGTTTTGATCTGAAGTTAGCTCCCACTACTACTTTCGCGGCCGATTTTATCTATACTTCTTTTGGTGAAGATAAAATGTCCGGGCAAACGGTTTTCGGCTCTGGCGATAAAATAATGGTCAGCGGCTTGCTGCGCTCTTATCAGAAATTTAATGAATTATTTTTGACCGTGCGCTACCGCAGCAAAGGCAAAAACAGCTACTATATTGGCGGCGTGTACCAGCAGGAGGCCGAAAAAACAACGCCCAATCATCTGGAAGTAATCGGCTTTTATAAAATGCGCATCAATCCACAGTTTTATTTGAGCTTGCTAGCCGAAGGCAGATCATTTGATAAAGCCGGACTTTTCCCCGGACTGCAAATTTTCGGCTTTGGGCTTGCCCCGGAATACTCGCCGCAAAAAAAGATCAACCTCCCTTTTCATTTTAAATATTTCTTTGGCGAGTTCACCGGTGGTACCTCAATCACTGGCTTAGAAATTGGTGTTGGGATAACTTATTATTTTTAATTTTAGGCGAGACCTTTTCTATTTTAAAATAATATTTTTTGACCAATAAAAAATATTATTATGTCAACAGTTCACTCTCACCTTGCCTTGCGTGCAAATTTAAAAGTTGTTTTTTATAAAAAAGACAAGTTATCC
>CAZNDR010000076.1:0-4521 GCA_964571835.1 uncultured Cytophagia bacterium
GTACAGGAAGTGACCATTTTGGAATTGTTGCCCTCCCGTATTTCTACCACACACAGGCGGCAGGCGCCATAAGGATTTAATCCTTGGTTATAACATAGTGTGGGAATATTAATCCCCATAAATTCGCTTGCTTCTAATAAAGTCGTTCCTTCTTCAACTTGAAATTCAATTCCATTAATCGATAGATTCACCATATTTTTATTTCCTTTTTCAGCAAAAGTAACATGAGAAATTTCGGGTGATTCTTTGGCTACTTAATCAAATTAGCATAAAAATAGAACGTGATGCCTTTATGTTTCGTTTAAGCGCTTTCCTTAAAGGAAAGGCACTCTCTTTGAAAAATTATTTCTAAGAACATGAATGAAAATTCACTCAAGCTGACTAAGTAGAACTATTCGCTATTTGGAAAAAAAGCTTAGTTCTCTTTCAGCATTTCAACTTCCATTTCGCAACGCAAACATCTTTTTGCTTCTTTGATCGCCATTTCCTGGCTAAAAACTTGTTCGACTTCGGCGAAACTGTTACAGCGTTTTTCTAAAGGAATTCTTTCCGGTTTGATACTGGGATAAGCCACAGGATCGGCTGAAGCGTCAAAAGCCACCTTCGCTGGTTTATAAATTTTCCATGGATAAACTTTGTTATTTTCGCCCAATAAAAATTGATCAATTGCCTCAGCCGCTTTTTGTCCGGCTCCAATGGCTTTAATGACCGTTGCTGGACCGGTGGAAATATCACCGCCGGCAAAAATATTGGCGATGCTGGATTGACCTTTTTTATTAACTTTGATGGTGCCGTCGCTATTGGTCTCAACCTCTAGTCCCCGGAAGAGCTCTGCTGCATTAGCAAATTCACCGATAGCGGGAATAACAATATCAACTTCAAAGGTGAATTCAGAACCTTTCCGTTCCACTGGTTTTCGGCGACCATCTTTTCCGAATATGTCCAGATCCATGCGGACGCATTGAAGGGCAGCAACTTTGCCATCCTGGCC
This sequence comes from uncultured Cytophagia bacterium, assembly GCA_964571835.1. Taxonomy (GTDB): domain Bacteria; phylum Zhuqueibacterota; class Zhuqueibacteria; order Thermofontimicrobiales; family Thermofontimicrobiaceae; genus CAZNDR01. The sequence continues at coordinate 992 of CAZNDR010000076.1, forward strand.
GATAATTCTGACCGGAGCAGTTAAGGACTCAATTTTGATGCCCTCTTCTAGGCTATCTTCAATCTCTTCTCGAAAAGCTGGCATTTCATCTCTGCTGCGTCGATAGATGATGGTCACTTCTTTAGCGCCCAAACGAACGCAGGTTCGCGCTGCATCGACGGCTGTATTTCCTCCGCCGATGATTGCTACGCGCTGGTTCTTAATATAGTGTGGTTTTCCCAGATTTATCTCCCGCAAGAAATCAACACCTTGAAAAACACCCAGCAAATCTTCTCCATCTATTCCCAGCGAACGATCACCGTACATGCCCACGGCGATGAAAAAGGCATCAAAACCATCATTCATCAGTTCGTCGAAGGATACATCGGTACCTACTCGGGTATTTAATTTTATCGTTACGCCCAAATCTTCTATAGCTTTAATTTCTTTGGCTAAGATGGAATTGGGCAGCCGGCTTTCAGGGATGGCTTCGGCTAACATGCCGCCAGCAACTTTGTGAGCTTCAAAAACGGTAGGCTGATAGCCCAATCGTGCCAGAAAATAGGCGGCACTTAGACCAGCCGGACCGCCACCGATGATGCCAATTTTATAAGGGAGTTTTTTTTGCGGAACGGGCATCTTTGGCAATCCGCCATTCAAAACAAACTGATCGCCCACAAATCGTTTGAGTGCACGAATTGCCACCGCGTTGTCGAGCTGATTGCGCCGACATTTGAGTTGGCAGGGAAAATCGCACACGCGACCGCAAACTGAGGGGAAAGGATTCGTGTTCAAAATTTCTAACATTGCCTCCTCAAAGCGCCCGGCGGAAATATAGGCAATATAAGCAGCAGCATTGGTATGCGCCGGGCAGGCGTTCTGACATGGCGAGATAAACAATTGGCGGCAAACGCCGGCCCGGCATTTGTGGTCTTCGATATGCTCGATGTATTCATTACGGAAATAGCGTAAGGTGCTCAGCACAGGATTGGCGGCGGTTTGACCCAGGCCACACAACGTGGTGTCTCGAACGGTGTGAGCTAACTCTTCGAGCAATTCCAGTTTTGCCGTGGTGCCGCGACCTTCAGTGATATCAGTGACCAGTTCCAGCATGCGCTGAATTCCTTTGCGGCAGGTAAAACATTTGCCGCAGGATTCATCCAACAAAAAAGTCAGAAAATATTTGGCGACATCGACCATGCAGGTATCTTCGTCCATCACCACCATGCCGCCAGAGCCCATGATGGAGCCAGCTTTGGCCAGTTCCTGATAATCGACTGGCAGATTGAGCAACTCAATAGGCAGGCAGCCGCCTGATGGACCTCCTGTTTGAACCGCTTTAAATTTTTTGTTTTTGGGAATACCGCCGCCGATATTAAAAACAATATCGCCCAACGGAATTCCCATCGGAACCTCGACCAGTCCTGTATTATTGATTTTCCCAACCAGAGAGAAAATTTTTGTCCCTTTACTATTGTCAGTCCCCAGACTGGCAAACCATTTCGCACCACGGTTAATGATATTGGGCACGTTAGCCCAGGTTTCCACATTGTTGATGGTGGTCGGTTTTCCCCACAAACCTTTTTGAATGGGAAACGGAGGACGCTGCCGCGGCTCGCCCACCCGTCCTTCAATGGAGGCAAGGAGTGCCGTCTCTTCGCCGCAAACAAAGGCGCCAGCACCACGCACTACATTTACTTTAAAATCGAAGCCACTCTGCAAAATATTTTCGCCCAATAATCCGTAATCGTTGGCTTGCTGAATGGCCAGATTGATTCTTTTTACCGCCAGAGGATATTCATCTCGAACATAAACATAGCCTTCATTAGCGCCAATGGCATAGGCGCCAATGATCATTCCTTCTAACACGGCATGGGGATCAGATTCCAAAACACTCCTGTCCATAAAAGCGCCCGGATCACCTTCATCCCCATTACAAATTATATATTTTGGCTGCTTTTTTTCTTGATGACAAAGCTCCCACTTTAAACCAGTTGGAAAACCACCGCCGCCGCGACCTCTCAAACCGGATTCTTTAATTTCCTTGATAATTTCCAACGGTGTCATGTGAGCAAGCGCTTTGGCTAATGCCATATAGCCATCAAGGGCGATATACTCATCAATTTTTTCTGGATCAATTCGGCCGCGATTTTTTAAAACTACCAGCCTCTGATATTTAAAAAAATCTATTTCGCTCAAAGTCGGAATGGGTGATTTTTCTGCTGGTGGAAAATACATCCATTCCTTAACCGGTCTGCCCTTTAAAAAATGTTCTTCAATCAGATAGGGAATATCTGTTTCTTTGAGACGCTGATAAAAAATTCCTTCCGGTTGGACAACGAGTATTGGTCCTTGCTCACAAAAGCCATTACAGCCAGTGGTGATGACTTGAATTTCGTTTGCCAGTCCTCGCTTGAGCAATTCTTTTTCCAGCGCTTCTTTTATCGCAAATGAATTATGTGAGACACAGCCAGTGCCGGCGCAGATTAATAGATGAGCTCGATAATATTTCAATTGGATCTCCTTAATTCATGCCTGTCTAAAAACTCGTTACAGGATCAAGTTAATTAGAAGTGCGGGAGGTTATTTCCCGATACCTTTTTATCTTTATGTCTTTCATTTTGGAATTGTATTTGATTCGCTGCTGCACACTCAACGTGTTTTACCTTGGTGTTTTTTTCTCTGATTCTAATTTTGATTATTGATATTCCGCGCAGTGCCAGATGCCACCGGCTGTGTGCGCTAATTTGCATGTCTCATGATATTCACAATTGCTACATAATCCTTTATATTTTGAAAGATTATTATTCAATTCTGGAGAGGATAACTTTTTATTTCTTGGCTTCACCTTCTTCTCGGGAGTCGATGTATTATCGAACATCTCACAAAACCAAATGGGCTTTTTTGAATTTTTAGCGTAAGCACAGGTAGCAGCAAAATTGCAGGTCGAGCAAATGCCTATAGCGGTATTTTTTGTCATTGTCGTTTATTTATCTAAATGAATATTATTCAACTGTTATTTGCTTAGACTGTCCTTTCAAAACTTTTTCGACAGCCATAAAAAGTTCCTCGGCTGTAAAAGGTTTGGATAAAAAATCAAGATTTGTTTTGCGAGCATAGAGTGCAAAATTTGCCGGCAGAGGATAACCGCTAATAATTAGAACTTTCAAATCAGAAAAATTTTCGCTGGCAAAATATATCAGGGCCATGCCATTGCTTTCCGGCATTTTTATGTCAGTAATTATCAGGCTAATAGATTTATTTTTGAGAATAGCTTTTGCCGCTGAAACGGATTGAGCCGTAAAAACAGTGTAACCTTCAGTCAATAAGTTTCTAGTTAAAACTTCCAATGTCTCCAGATTATCATCGACGACTAATATTAATTCGTTCATTTTGAGCTTTTATCTGCCTTGTCGGTTAGATAAATAAATTGATTGCCAGTTACGAGAAGGTCCTGGACAATTTAATCTTGCCCAGGACCATTTGCTCGCATCCTTGCTCTCAGAAGCAAATCCACCAAGTCATTGCCAGTGATGGTAGATTTAAAGGAT
>CAZNDR010000076.1:4531-12165 GCA_964571835.1 uncultured Cytophagia bacterium
ATAATATTCTTCACAAAATATCTTGTTCTGCTTATCGTAACAAAAAGCACATGATTGTTGATAGGAACAATTTCTGCAAATGCCTGCGTGCCCTTCGTCCGTTAATGTATCCTGGCTATTTTTTTTCTGAGCTGATTGCACTCTAAAGGCAATATGAGAAGATGTCTGAATTTCAAACTCTTCACAGTAATGAATGGCGGAAGTGGACATTTTGTGGTGAAAACAGCTCGCTGCATGATCGCAGTTTGAGCATATTCCCAATGTCGATTTATTAACTATCGAAGGAACACTTTTTTTAAGACTATGGGAAAGATGGGTATTTGCCAGTATGGTTGCTTTTTGCATTCAAATTACTCCCGATAGTTTGTTATAAATGATGAGGTGTGCAGTCAGATAAATTGAAATTTTTGCTCTAAGATAAGCAAGCAGCATACCACTCTTTTTAATTAAAATGAGCCACAATTTCTGAATTATTTGTGGTCAGATTAATCTAATGAGAAACAATATATTAAAGACATGGGCTGATTTGATAAAAGGAACAGTTCATAAACGCGAAATAGATTTTGGTATCAAATCGATTGGGGATATTTGAATCGGTGGGGATAATTTCCCCGTCCCAGAAATTTTGCCAATGAGGAAATAGGGAGTGGTGTGATGATGGATTGGCTTTTTTCCGGCATCGACAGGGCATCATAACACAAAAGCGAACTGCTGATAAGGCATAATCTTGAGGATACAAAGCAGAAATTTTACTAAGTGAGCAACGAATGAGAATGACAAATCAAGCCATTTACCAGCCTGTTTTTTGCCTAGAGTTGCCTGAGAAAACAAAATTATGGAGGATGATAAAAAACGCAGGCTAACCCTTGCTATTCTTCATCATCAACTTGTTGCTGTTCAAGCAGGCTTTTTAATTTTTCTCTCAATGTTTTTCTATCGATGCCCAAAATTTCAGCAGCACGTGTTTTGTTCCCATTAACGCTATTTAGAACATTGCAGATATATTCAACTTCGATTTCAGCGAATGTGCGATCGAAACCAAATGTTGAGGCTGATTTGAATCTCATTGAAGATGGCAGATCAGAGGATTCAATAATTTGACTGTCGTTCATTACAATAAGACGATGAATCAAATTTTCCAATTCTCGAACATTACCAGGCCAATCGTAATTTTTCAATGATTGCACTGCATTATCAGAAATGCGGGGTATTGGCTTTCCCAATTCCTTAGCAAACTTCTTAGCGAAATAATAAGCCAATAAAATAATATCATCTTCTCTTTCCCTTAAGGGGGGAATGTCAATGACCAATACATTTAATCTAAAGTATAGGTCTTCTCGGAAAAAGTTCTTTTTTACCAGCTTTAATAGATTCTTATTGGTTGCGGCGATGATACGAACATCGACATTTTTCGCTTTTTTATCTCCGATCATAAAAAATTCTTTATCTTGCAGCACACGAAGCAGTTTTACTTGCATGGCAGTACTCGTTTCACTGATTTCATCCAAAAAGATAGAACCACCATCGGCTGTCTGAAAAAATCCGGCGCGGGATTCAGTCGCTCCGGTAAAAGCGCCTTTAACAAATCCAAACAGCTCGCTTTCCAACAGGGCTTCAGGAATACCACCACAATTAACGGGAACAAAGGGAGCAGCAGCTCGGGCGCTCGTGTAATGAATGGCTCGGGCAACTAATTCTTTACCCGTGCCACTTTCACCTGTGATGAGCACGGTTGCCGTAGTGGCTGCAGCTTTGGTTATCGCATCGTAAATGTTCCGCATCGCTGGCGAGTCACCCAGCAAACCGTGAGGCGCTCGCACTTTTTGAAGACGTTCATCCAAACCTTTTTTTCTGTCATTTAGCTTGTCTAATATTTTGCGCACTGCTTTGAAAAGCTCTTCATCGGTGAACGGTTTAGGCAAATATTCAGCTGCACCATTTTTCACCGCCTCCACTGCACTTTCAACCGAGGCATAGCCAGTGATCATCATCACTTCTGTCTGTTTATTGTTTTCTCTGACATGTTTGACCAATTCTAATCCACTGGTGCCAGGCATCTTCAAATCAGTGATTACCAAATCGATGTCAGTATTATTTAATAAGGCCAGGGCTTTTGGCACATTGACTGCAGTGAAAACACGATAGCCTTCGGAAATTAAATTTCGTTGCAGAACTTCTAATGTTGCCTCTGAATCATCAACCACCAATATTTTTTCCGGTTCTCTTTTCAAAGCCATTTTGTTCATTCCCTTTGTTGTTAGGCGAAGTTGAAATAGGCAACCGTACCTCGAATGTAGAGCCCTTACCCAACTCACTCTTCACGCCAATCTGACCCTTATGCGAACTGACTATGCCATGAGCGACAGCCAAGCCCAAGCCCGTGCCTTGATCGACATCTTTCGTGGTAAAAAAAGGCAGAAAAATTTGTTGTTGGATTTCTTCACTCATTCCTATTCCTGTGTCTTCCACGGATAAGGTAACATCATTTTCGTCAAATTTAGTTTGAATGATTAGCTTGCCACCTGTAGGCATTGCCTGAATTGCATTGACAATTAGATTGACTAAAACCTGCGTCAATTGTGATGAGTCAGCAGTAATCTCGGGAAGATTGGGTGCTAACAATTGGCACACGTCAATTCCTGCTTTTTGACAACGAGATGTGAAAAAGGAGATACCTTCTTCGATAATTTTATTGATGTCAACTTGGCTTTTGCTTGGTGGCGTCTGCCGGGCGAATAGCATGAGTTTTTTGATGACTTCACGAGCAAACAGCGAGGCAGCGATAACTTTTTCAATGTCACTTTGCGTTTGCTGTGGCAAATTATCCTGTTTTTTAATGAGCTGAGCGAAGCCGAGGATATTGCCCAATGGTTCGTTCAACTCATGAGCGACACCGGCAGCAAGTTGTCCGATAGTGGCTAATCGGTCGGCGTGAAGCAGTTGTTCCTGAAGCCTCTGCCGATCCCGTTCCGATTCTTTGCGTTCGACAATGTGAGCAACTTCTCGTGATATAGCATTGATAAGATTTCTTTCTTCGCACAAAAATGGCCCTTCATCAAGCTCAGGCTTTTCTTCAAGGTAAGCAACTTCAATGAAACCTCGCGCTATATTATTGATATTTATTTGTGCAATTTGTTTTTGTTCATTTGTACTCGTTCTCAAGGAACTGCTATATTTATTGCCATCTAACATTATCCTGCCAACAGTAATATCAGGATACTGCCAGCCAGGCGGTAATAGCTCTGCAATGCCTTGCATAATATTTTCTATTGATAGCTCAGCATGTTCTGCTAACTGTGCTAAACTATAGAGACAAGTCAGCTCTTTTATTCGCTCTTTTAAGGCAGCTTGTGCTCTTTGATTTAGTAGAGCAATGCCGACAGTCTCAGCAATCTCCAAGAATTCGGCAATCCGTTCTTTTTTAAATGTTCCAAATTCGTTGCTTTTTAAAACCAAAATGCCGATGATCTCATCAGCCACAATTAGCGGGATTAGTGAAAAAGATTTAATGACATCGCTTATGACTAATTCTTTGATATCAACTATCTCTTCACCTGGATATGACACAAGGCAAGCCTTTTCTAAATCGCTTCTCCATAGGCTTTTTTTACTGGAAATATTAAAGAATCTTTTTCTTAAATTTGGGCTTAGCAGTTCTTGGCATAAAATGTTTATCCTAACAGAAGGATAAGGGATTTTTAATAGAATATTTTTTTCATTTTCCAGGGAAATGAGGTGGAAATCAAATGAATTTTTTGTGCCTCGAGAAACTTCGCAACGAGATGATGTGCCGCTCTCCTTCATCCAAAATTCAATTTGATTACAATTAATGTGCTCAATCAATAATTTTGCCACTTTATTTATAAAGTCGGTTCGAGGGGTCTCAGCATTGGCCAGTTGAAAAATTCGACTCGACAGCGCTCGAAAATTTTTTGTCGGTAACGTATATTCCATCTTATGATGATCTAATTTATTATTCAATTTTCACAGATTATCGAGATGATTTGTGATAATGGCATTTCGCGATCTTCCATCGATTCTGATTTCCACTGGATAAGACAAATGGACGTGACGGACATATTGCGTCTCATGAGCGATTTCTTGATTATTAAGCCACTTCCAGTCAATAAAATCTTCTTTTTTGCCCAACATCACTTTTAAGTATCCAATATTAAATGAAGTGATATTATGAAAAAAATGGCTACCCTGGGATGGCTCAATCATGTATCTGTCCAAATCTGTCTCCACGATTAGGCATACATTTGAAATTTGATCCCAGCGAACAGGTATTCCTAGAAAGCTATCTGAGCTGCCCCATCTTCCCGGACCAATTAGAATATATTTCCGTTTTTGGTTGGCCAATTCGCTGTTTATTCTTCCGATTTCGTTGCTTATTTGGGCAGTTCGAAAAGTGGTAAAATTTTCAGGCTTAACATAAATGATGTCCTCAATTTCTGGTACAATTCCATTACCCATCGCGTTGCTTGAGCTGCATACAATTGATTTGGCAGTCACCTCTTTTAAATTCATCTGAAGTGGTTCGTTGCCAGTGATCATGGGACGAAAAAGTGATGGCGACTGGCATGATAAGCAATAGAATCTTCAGGAACACTATACAGCATCTCTTCCATTTCTCGCATGGTCTTAGCGCGACCAACTTCCTGACCATTGGGGAGGCGAAATATAAATTCACCAAAGCCAAGATGATCGAGTATGAATTTGCGGAGGTCAAGCAACAGGCTGCGCGAGTTTTTGTCGAGATAACTCACACTTAATGCTTTTGCTTTTTCTGCATTTTTTTCTTGCGCTGACATCAGAAGCAAAGGCATTTCTGAATCAACTTCCCTGATTTTGGAAACTAACTTAAAACCGGCTTCGTTGTCAATCTTATCGTTATGCTTGTAGCTGACATCGGAAATGATTCCCAAAATATTGGCGCGAAATTTATTGTACAACTCCATGCCCTCCTCGTATGTCTGCGCAAGCAAGATTTTTGGTCGAGCTCTCTTTCGCAATTGGCGATGCATCTCATTTAATCCTTCGGCGATCAAAGCTTGAGTTTGTTTCGTTATCTCAGAATAGATAAGGGGTAGAAATAGGGAGTAGTATCGCCGTGAATTTTCGATAATAATAATAACCCTAACATCGCCGCAAGCAATATCATGCTCAACGTTCATTTTGTCTTCAAAAAGCTTGGTAATGGCAAATAATATTTTTGTGTCTCCAGTCCAGATGAATGTCCCATCTATCCCGGGCAAAGAAGTTGCATCTAGGATTTTTGTACCCACATCGCTCTCATAAGCCAGCAAGATTAACGATAAATTTTGGCGGATGTTTTTTATCCGTTTGCCAAAGGTAAAGATATCCATATCGCTTAATCTCATCATCGTAATCACCAGGTCAAAAGGACGCTTTTTAATTGCCTCTAATGCTTCCTGACCGGTGGAAACCCTGGTAATTCGAGGAGCATAACCTAAATTTAAATTAAAATACGCGCTAAAAAGATTTTCTCCCAGTTGCCCGTCTTCTTCCAAAATGAATGAATCGTAAAGACTAGAGACCAATAAAATTTCTCGGATTGAATGAGGCATTAAATCGTAGAAACCTTGAAACTCTGGCTCGTAATCATTGATGTGGTCCTTATTATTCATTTTTCCACAGTATTCAATAATTAAAATAATTTTGATAGCTATTTTAATATACCGTAAATATAAAATATTTCAAAAATGAAATCAAGGGAAATATATTCACAAAAAAGGCGCTTCACGAGCGCCTGTGTTGTGGATCCTTATTTCAAAAAAAAAACTATACAATCCCCTGATCCATCATGGCCCGGGCGACTTTTAGGAAACCAGCGATATTGGCACCATTTACGTAGTTGCCAGGTGTGCCATAAGTAGCTGCAGCTTCGACACACGCTTTATGAATACTCTTCATAATATTATGAAGTTTGTTGTCGACCTCTTCTCTGGACCAGGAGTATCTCATGCTGTTTTGCGACATTTCCAGACCAGATACAGCAACACCACCAGCGTTAGCTGCTTTGCCAGGTCCGTAAAGAATTTTGTTTTTGATAAATAATTCACCGCCCTCTGGAGTAGTGGGCATGTTTGCGCCTTCAGAAACGACATAGACGCCATTATTCAATAGATGTTGAGCATCAATCGCGTTGATTTCATTCTGTGTCGCGGAAGGGAAGGCACAATCAGCTTTATGGTCCCAAAGCGGATTATAATTTAGTGTTGGATCAACGGCAGTATAAGTGGCGCGTGAATATTTCTCTGCATATTCTTTAATTCGTCCGCGGCGTACATTTTTCAATTCCATAATGAAATGCAATTTTTTTTCGTTTATGCCTTCAGGATCGTAAACGTAGCCATTCGAATCAGAGATAGTGACAACTTTAGCACCAAGCTGGTTAAGTTTTTCAATCGTATATTGTGCGACATTGCCTGATCCAGAAACCAAACAGGTTTTTCCCTGCAGTGTTTGATTTCGTGTATTGAGCATTTCCGCCGCAAAATATACAGCGCCATAACCAGTTGCCTCTGGGCGAATGAGTGAGCCGCCCCAGTCCAGACCCTTTCCTGTAAAAACCCCGGTAAATTCATTTTTCAATTTTTTATATTGGCCGAACAAAAAACCAATTTCTCGACCGCCAACTCCGATATCACCGGCTGGGACATCGCAGTTGGGCCCGATATAGCGATATAATTCGTTCATAAAACTCTGGCAAAATTTCATTACTTCATCATCACTTTTTCCTTTGGGATTAAAATCTGAACCGCCTTTGCCGCCGCCCATTGGCAAGGTAGTGAGTGAATTTTTAAAAACTTGCTCAAATGCTAAAAATTTCAAAATGCCTAAGTTCACTGAAGGGTGAAATCTTAATCCGCCCTTATACGGACCAATAGCACTATTCATTTCAATTCTAAAACCACGATTTACCTGCACTTCACATTGATCGTTCAACCATGGCACTCTGAATATGATGACACGCTCCGGTTCAATGATGCGCTCAATAATTTTTGCTTTCCTCAATTCAGGATGTCGTTCGAAAACTATTTCCAGAGATTCCACCACTTCCTTCACCGCTTGATGGAATTCAGTTTCGGCTGGATTTTTGGCAATGACTTGATCCATTACTTCTGAGACAAAAGACATAAGACAGTTCTCCTTCATTTAGTCGGTGATTGTCATTTTTGAATAGTAGTTAAAAGGTTGATTAATAAATCCTTTCGTTTCCAATGGCTAAAGCATATTCGCTGACTATTGTCCCGCCTAAAACATGTTTTTCAAGAATTTCTTTGATTTTCGATTTTGTTAAGTCAACATATTTGACCGGTGGTGAATTCAATAATTCAACCGTTGCCATGGGTTCTCGGCTGCATAATCCAGCGCAACCAGCAGTAATGATGATTACGTCTTTGATTTCTCTATTTTTTAATTCTTTCGTCAGCTCATCTAAGACTTCTTTTGCTCCAGAGGCGATACCGCAGGTTCCCATGTGGACAGTGATTTTTGCTCTGCCTGAACCTTCCCGAAGATTAGTCATGCTGCGAGTTTTTTCTCTGATTTTTTTTAAATCATCGATGGACAATTTGGGCATTCTACGCTCCTATATGGTTTAAAGA
>CAZNDR010000077.1:0-3104 GCA_964571835.1 uncultured Cytophagia bacterium
GCTTATTTTAATTTCGTTTTCATTCAACTCTGTAAACATCAAACTGACTTCAACGCCTTCAATCGTCCTCGGCATTTCCGAAAAGCCTTCCGTGTCCCAACACGAGGCATGATATTTGGCAAACATTTCTTTCGTTAAAACGAACCAAGCGATTTTTCCATTGCATTCATAGTTGAGGTGGTTCAACGCTTCTCCTAAAAGCGCCATTTTGCTTCGTGAATTCTGCTCATAAACCAAACCATAAATTTCTTTGGTATTAATGCCCATAGTCAATAATTCACTGGCAATCCGATGAGTGGCGGCGGTAGTGTTGGAAAAGCGAAACGAGCCGGTATCTGTCAGAAGGCACGTATAAAGGGCGATAGCCGTTTTTTTATCAAAAGAAAAATTTACTGCTTTCAAAAACTCAAATATCAATTCGCCAGTTGAAGAGGCGTGCTCATAGATGATATCCAGATTGGCAAACTGACAATTCACATGATGATGATCGACACAAATTTTAACAGCCGAAGAATTTTTTATGAGCTGATCCATTTCACTCAATCGTCCCCAATCACTAATATCGAGAAATAGAAACAGATCGGCCTTGTCGAGCAAGGGTCGATGAAGCTGACTGTCAAATAGCTGAATCTCTTTATCCTTGTTCAAAAACTGGTAGTTTTTTGGTATTTCCGAATTGTTGATGATATGCACAGTTTTGCCCAAAAATTTCAAATACTGGTACATGGCAATTTCTGAACCCAGCGCATCTCCATCCGGATTGTGATGAGTGGTAATGACGATGATGTTATGAACCGAAAAATATTTGGTTAGCTGATTCACTTGTTTTGGTGATATCATCCTACTCCCCAATTTTCAACCGTCCATAACCGATATTTTCTGATTCATCGGTTGCTTTCACAATGATGGTTCGATGCGGCTGTTTGTGGTTGGGCAATTTCAATGTGCAATTGAAATTCTCCTCTTTGCTATCGCAGACGAGATCCAAAGGATAAATCATCAACCACTTTTGTGCATCCACCGAGCATTCCACCTTTTTAACGGCGCTCAATCTATCGCGCACAGAAAAGGAAATTTGCAGCGAATCATTTCGGCCTTTTTGCCACATTAATTTGATGATCTCTGGTGCCGTATTGTCGATGGTAAACCAATCGCTCTCTTTGGCGCTTTTTAACGCAGTATTGATCGGATTGGAATTTTCGTCGCTGGCTACAACCCTTAATTGATAAATCCCATCCGGCATGGTCTGGCTGTCCCAGGTATAGTTCAATCGGGTCAAATTATCTTTCAGTAACCACCAATCTTCGTCGTCTTTAAATCTATAATAAAGTGAAAAAATCAATTGGTCCTTATTTTCGTCGGTCGCTCGCCAGGAGACACGGCGATAACCGTCGGTCAACCGCGGCTGATATGGCACTGGTTGCTGCATGGTTTTGGTCAACTGATCATCAGGATCCGGCAAGGCGGAAAGGCTGACCGAAGGATAATCGACAGGCGATACAGCCGTCGCTCTTTTGCTTGTCTTTGTTTGAACAGGATGAATGGTAATGGTGCTAATTTCGGGCGGCAAATTGTATTGTAAATAGCTTATCTTAATTTTGCTGACCACAGGGCTTTTCAGTTGATTCGGTGAACTGAGTTCTAATTTCCACTGCAAAAACCGCGCCTCAACACTTTTTATGTCGCCCTGACCTTTTGCTGGACTAACTGGTTGCCAGAGAAACCAGTTGCTGTTTGGCTCCTTGGTATTTCCAGTACGGGTATAAAACTGAATCTGGTCTCCGGGTTCGGCTTTCTCTTCCCATTGGATGGTGCCCCATTTTGTTTTTGTCGTGGCATCGATCACCGGCGAAATGTACGTCCCTGATTTTTCAAAATATTTTCGCATTAAATAGACGGCGGAGAGGTTTGAAGCACCCAGCCAGCATTCACCAGTCGGTTCCGATGCTATCGTAAAAATCTGGGACTCAGGAAGTTTTTTTATAAACGCCGCTTCTTCGTCCTTGGTCAGACTGAATAAGCGTCCCTGCTCGCCTGTTCCCACTAATAGGCCATTATGGGTCAGCCAGATAGAGTAGACCTTTTCTTTAGAATTGTCCCACAGATCTTTAATTGCGCCATTCGGCTGAATTTTTAAAATGGCCGAATTATCCTGAGCTTTTCGCTTGGCTGGTGCAGCGGCAATCGTCATAAAATCATCAGCGGCAAAATCGAGCTGAACTTCGCGGGCTTTATCCTGTTTTTCTAAGGGAACTGCTACCGTCTTCGAACTGCTCATCGCCACGGCATAGATTATCCCTTCAGGCGCGATCTGAATCCGATTGACTTCTTCAAAGTCGGAATCGAAAACAATTGTGCCCATTCCGACCTGACTTAAGCGGAAAATATAGCCGTTTTTATAGCTGCCGGCAAGCAAATTTTGTTCTCCATCCCAAGCGAGACATCGAATATGTGTTTCATCACTATCAAAAAAAACAGCAACTTTGCCAGCGGCATCAAGTTGATAGATCTTGCCGCTATCTCCAGTAGCGGCAAAACAATTATTCTGAACATCAAAAAGCAAATCCCAAACATAGGCGACTTTTAGCTCAGCCAACAGCTCAGGCTGGTTATTTCTATTGAATCGATAGATTTTACCGCCCGGAGAAAGCGCAGCCCATAATAATCCGTTTTTATCTACAGCCAAAGCATAAACTTCGGAATCACTCCAGCACGCCAAAGAATCGACTTTGCCGTCTGTTGTGAGGCGAAATATTTTTGCCCCATCGCCAGTCGCTATAAACAAATTGCCCTTACTATCAGAGGCAATATCCCAGACAAATGGTTGGCTGCTGGAAAAGATCTTCTTTATCTGCGGCGCTAAAAATAATTTCCCATCCGCGCTGATAGAGATTTTCTCTGCCTCTCCGTCAATAAGATCCGCTTGTTTTTCATAATTTTTAATCTCCGGCTCTGAAGCGAATAGAAAATTTATTGCCATTAATTTAATAGCTATGGTGTACAATTTGCGCATGGCATACCTTTCCTTGAATGGCAGCAGATTACAGTCTATTCAAACTGAGTTTTGCTCTTTATTTTTAAATCAATTTTCCTGCCCCCGGAAA
>CAZNDR010000077.1:3114-10727 GCA_964571835.1 uncultured Cytophagia bacterium
CACTAACAATGGAAGGTGGAAGCGAGGAAAATTCTTTTCCATGTAAGATAGCGCCAGTATCGCTGGTTCGTAATTGGAAGTAGATATAGCTGTTATTTCGTCTTTGGTTTAAAATTTTCACTAACTCTGGAAAATCCGCCGGCTCGAATTTGCCGCTGCCGGCTTTATCTTCCCAGCTAATAATTTCATCTTTTCCTCCAATTACTAGTGATGCTTTGTCAACTGACATATTATTTGGAATTTCAAGCATTTTATTTATTGCTATTGTTTGGCCGAGGTACGGTTTTATATAGACAATTACATTTAAATGCTCGCCGGATTTAACCTCCTGTTTGTCAAAATATATTTTTTCGATGCGAGCCGAACGCTGGCCGGGGACAGATTCAAAATTTAGCCACATGCCTGCTACTGTTGCTTTTTTGAATTTATTGGTCAAGATAGATCCCAAAGTCATAGCAATGTCGTAGGCTGCCTCTGGCATATCAGATCCTGATTTTCCATAAAATCCTGTAGCGCCGCCTGCATAAAAGTTATTAAAGACAACACTATCCGATCCGTCAATTTTAATGAAGCCTTTCAATTTGAGCCCGTAGTCAGCATTTCCAGAACGAGCCGACTCCAGTGAATTCAACAGCGCTATCCACACAAAGACAGGAATTCGGGTATAATTTGACGGATCATCAGCGATGCTGAACTTGAATTTTTTGGGTGGATGAGCGACTGAGGCGACCGTCAAAAAAACGTCGATTAACGGCGGCTTTTCACCGATAACGCCCATGATGCCCGTCGATCTATCTTGTTTGATGTTTCCGATAATATCCGTAGCTACCGCTAATTTATTGGACGCCCAGTAACTGGCTAACGTAGTAACCACCGTCGCTTGTGTTAAGGGAAGGTTGACCGGGCCGGCATCAAGCATGGGATGTCCGAAAGCGAGAATTTTATCGCCGTTACGATAAGTTACCGTACCCACGCTACTGATATTGATATCGCCAGTAATGATAGCTGCGCCGACGGCGGAGCCTGGCTCCAATTGCTTAATTAATTCGGCGCTTGATGATTTTACTTTTCCTGCTGAAAGTAGTTTGATGTTTAATTTTTGTAGTTGTGGGCTAAGTCTTTGATATAATTCCGGCTGCAAACCAGTCACGATAAGCGTTGTTTCAATTGGCTGAATATTTTGGTGCTGACTGGTGGTATTAGCAAGCAGACTCAATAAATCAAACCTGGGCCGTCCTTGCGGGTGAAGGAAATAAGTGCTGTACACTGATTCATGGGGCTGGCTATCAGGGAGCTCAAGCGTGCGCCCTTTTTCCTTATCAAATATCGCCATCATCTCTTCAATCGGTGTTACGCCAGCAATGGCATCTTTCATGAAATCGCCTAAGCGATAAGCTAAAGCGCCGACCAATTTATCGTTTATATAAATGGGGCTGCCGCTCATGCCTGCAGCTACTCCACTGTGATTGGCGCGTTCACCGAGCAGTTTTACCAAAATGATGTCGCGGTCGGGATAAAAATTGTACAAGACATCGATGACTTCGACATCAAAAGACTCAATTGTTTTGCCTTGAAAAACTGTCAAGCCATTGCCTCGCATGCCCGGTTTGATATTTAGCAAGGGAAAAAATTCTTCCTGGGCAACAGCGATACTGCTCAAAAATAATAAAGACAAAAATAAAGTTTTTTTCATCTGCTGTTCGATGATAATTTGAATACCAACATTTCTAAATTGAATTTTGGATATTCCAAAAATATAACTCCCAATGCGCTCGTTCGCATCCGCTGTAGGCATGATTACGAATAAATTACACTCACTCAATATGAATATCCCCATCGGCAATTGAGCTATTCTTCACCATCAGTGATATTCAAAATCGATTTATTTTGGTTTTTAGAATTTAATAACTTCCTATTTATTTGAATTCTGCAACTTCGGTTATGGTGAGTTTTTGATTTTCATTTTAGATCTTCAGGTGAAAATTAGAATTCTTTTTTGATTTGAAACCGATTATTAATCCATTATTTTGACAATACAATCCGGGATGGGACAATATCGTATGCAAATTGGTGTTGGGCCATATCCATCGCAGTCATTGCATTTGGCTGGATCGATGACGTATTTGGTCGGACCTTCACTAATAGCAGCCGTCGGGCAATGCGGTTCACAATCTCCGCAGGAAATGCAGTCTTGAGTGATGAAATAGGCCATGACATTTTCCTTATTTTTGCTAATAAATTCTTAAAGTGCTGAAAAATATAGCAATATTTTTCTGATTAATCAAGCAGTATTCTTGAATACAGAAGGATGTCTTTTTTAGCTATAGCCAAAAGGCATCTTCAATATGAGTGATTTTATAGACACCATTTTCATATTCCAAAGCAATGACATCAAATTGGCAATCCACATTTTCCAGATCCTTTTCGTACAAATATCCTTTGGCTATCATCCCGATTTGCTTTTGTTTTTTTCTATTGATCCAATTAATTGGATCGCCAAAGTCTCCAAATTTTTTAGTTTTCACTTCAATAAAAATTAATGTTTCCTTCTTGCGGGCGATAATGTCGATCTCTCCCCTGCCAAAGCGATAATTCGTCTCCACAATATGGTAGCCATTTTTAACCAAAAAATCGCGAGCAATTTTTTCACCCTCTTTTCCTAACGGAGAATCTTTTTTATGATCTGGTGAATTTGTCATGCCAATTCAAACTTTTTATGGTAAAAGAAGTTCGATGAATTTCACAAAAGCCATGTTTCTCAATTGCCTCGATGTGCAGGCGGGTAGGATATCCTTTATGCTGCGCAAAAGCATAATTTGGAAATTCTTTATCATAGTCGGTCATAATGTTATCTCTGGTCACTTTAGCAATAATAGAAGCGGCAGCGATGGAAAAACATTTTTGATCACCTTTGATAATGGCAGTTTGAGGAATAGCTAAATGCGAAATTTCCCACCCATCAACTAAAATATAATCTGGACAAATTAAAAGTGAAGCAATGGCATCAGACATGGCTCGATAAGTCGCTTGCAAAATATTTATTTCATCTATTATTTTCTCATTACAGCTACCAATCCCAACTGCCAGCGCTTTTTCCATTATTATGTCGAACAATTCAGCACGCTTCTTTGGCGATAGTTTTTTAGAATCATCCACCTCAAACGATTTTAAGTTTTTCGGAAAAATAACTGCTGCCGCGATGACGGGGCCTGCTATCGGTCCACGTCCCGCCTCATCAATACCTGCAACATGAGGGTAACCAGCTTGCCACAATTTACGTTCCCAGTTGAGTCGCTTCAATAACACTCTCTTTCTACGATAATTCTATGTGACAATTAATTTTTAGTGTAATCTAATACTTATTTTGAAAAATGCAATACTTTTTTTATACTCAGAGTCGTCACTTTTATGCGGCTGCTGTAATTTCAAAAATCATTAATTAAATTTTCTGTTAGTTTGCCTTTAATCCATTAGCCAATTTAGCCTGGAACTGAATGACCAAATAATCTCATCTCATCAGCTGACCAGTCAGTTAAAAATCCCACTTTTATTTGCCGGCAAAAATAACATTATTCTTTTGTTTTGCTAATTTGAATAATTATTAAATAAACTTCCCAGAAAATTCATGAATACATGTTGACAAAGTTAATTTTTTTTATTATATTATTATCCCAAAAAAGTGAGCTGATATGGAACGCCTGGTGAAATTCGATGACATTGATAAAAAAATCTTGAACATTCTTCAGGAAAACGGCCGCATTACTAATGCTGATTTAGCGTCAAGAGTTGGTCTATCTCCCCCTCCCATGTTAGAACGGGTCAAAAAATTAGAAAAAAATGGTGTGATCACCAAATATGTCGCCCTGCTTGATCCAAAAAAAATCAATAAATCGACCATAATTTTTGTCTCAGTCACGCTTGCCCGGCATCGCATCACTTCGATTGACCAGGTCAAAGAACAATTTTCCAGCTTTCCTGAAGTTTTGGAATGCTACTCCATCACCGGCGAAGAAGACTATCTATTAAAAGTGATGGTGAAAGATGTTGAAGAGTACGAGCAATTTATGTTGCACAAGCTCGCCAAGATATCGGCGATTAGCCGGATAAAAAGCTTCGTGGTTTTGTCAACCATAAAATTTGAGACAAAAACTTTAGTTGAATGAGGTGTTCAAGCTGGTCTGCTTGTCTAAAACCTAAATTAGGATTTCATTAAAAAAAGGTTGAGATTAAGAAATAAATAGAAAGCGATTTTGCTTAATCTAAATCTCGATTTTAATCTTTAACTTGATGTTGAAAATTTAGCATTGCCATCGATGACAGTGTCCTCATTATTTGCGCGTCTTGATGTGATCAAAATTGAACAAGAAAAAGCTTGACCTTAAACAATAAAATTTTAGCTTATAGCTAGTAAATTATCCGCCGGTCTGTTTCCTCCTTTACCAATCAGTTTTTAGTGAGTGAAAGGGCGTTAGATGTTTTCATTTTATAAAAAAATCATCTGCCTGGTTCAAGAAGTTTTCCCCAATTTCACAAAATTAAAACAAATTTTAGCTAACTCATGTTCATTAATATTTTCGGTAATGCCTAATTTAAATAATTTTTAGATAAGCTGAGCAGCACTTTTTATTTTATTATTACCAATTTTCACAGACCTGTTTGGTTGTCTGTGTGAGAAATTTTTCAACTATCCACAAATAAATTTAAACCTGAGGAGGAAGTATGGCTTTAAAAGAAAAGTTGTTGGAAAAGATTGAAGGTTGGCGCCCAAGAACCGCAAAATTGTTGAAAGAATATGGTGAGGTAAAATTGGGCGATGTAACCATTGGACAAGCGATTGGTGGTATGAGAGGCGTCAAATGTCTGACAACCGATATTTCTTATTTGGATCCTTTTGAAGGAATACGGTTCCGTGGCTTTACCATACCTGAAACGCTGGCAGCGTTACCCAAAGTGCCTGGTGCGGAGATGCCTTATGTCGAGGGATTTTTCTATCTCCTGCTTACTGGCGATGTTCCCACTCAAGCTGAAAATGATGAGGTGGTAAAGGAATTTAAAAAACGAAGCAAAGTGCCTGCTTATGTTCTTGATGTACTGCGTGCCATGCCCAAAGGCAGCCATCCTATGGCCATGCTGGCGGCTGCCGTCGTGTCCATGCAAAAAGAATCGGTATTTGTCCAAAAATACAATGCTGGCATCAACAAAATGGATTACTGGGATCCGACTTACGAAGATGCGATGAATTTGCTGGCAAAACTTCCTGCCATTGCTGCTTATATCTACCGCCTGAAATATAAAAATGGCAAGCTGATTGATCCTGATCCTAAATTGGATCTTGGCGGCAATTTTGCCCACATGATGGGAATTAAAAAACCGTACGACGATGTGGCTCGACTTTATTTCATTCTGCACAGCGACCATGAAAGCGGCAATGTGAGCGCTCATACTGGACACCTCGTTGCCAGCGCCCTTTCTGATATTTATTATTCCGTCAGTGCCATGCTTGATGGTTTGGCTGGTCCGTTGCATGGTCTGGCCAATCAAGAAGTGCTGAGCTGGATTCAAGGCGTGATGAAAAAAATGGACGGCAAAATCCCCAATGAAGAAGAAATGAAAAAATTTGTATGGGATACGCTCAATTCCGGTCAGGTCGTCCCTGGCTTCGGTCATGCTGTGTTGCGTAAAACCGATCCGCGCTATATGGCGCAGCGTGAATTCTGCTTGAAGCATTTGCCGAATGACCCGATTTTCAAATTTGTTGATTTGTTGTTTAAGGTTGTTCCGCCGATATTAGAAAAGCAGGGCAAAGCGAAAAATCCGTGGCCCAATGTCGATGCGCAATCTGGTGTTATTCAATGGTATTATGGTTTGACCGAATACGATTTTTATACTGTTCTGTTTGGCGTCGGCAGGGCGCTGGGTGTTTGCGCTAATATCGTTTGGGATAGAGCATTAGGCTATCCCATCGAACGACCAAAATCGCTCACCACAGACATGCTTGAAGCTGCGGCTGGCATCAAGAAGTAATAAATTATTTTTCTGAATAAAAGGGACGTCATTTTGCGTCCCTTTTTCTTTATTTACCCGGAGGCCTACCCCATGTTAGTTGTTATTAAAAAAGATTATCAAGAAATGAGCATCGAAGCAGCAAAATTGATTGCCGGTTTGATCCGCAAAAAGCCGAATTGCGTGCTCGGCTTTGCTACTGGTAGCTCACCGTTAGGCACGTACAAAGAATTAATTCGTTTGCACATCGAAGAAGGCTTGGACTTTTCCAAAGTAACTACTTTCAATCTGGATGAATATGTCGGTCTGCCGCCCAAACACCCCCAAAGTTATCATTATTATATGTGGGAAAATTTATTCAAACACATTAATATTACCAAAAGATATGTGCATATTCCTCAAGGCATGGCCGAAGATGTTGATGAATTTTGTGAATGGTATGAGCAGCGCATTAAAGAAGTTGGCGGCATTGATCTGCAGGTTTTAGGAATCGGCGCAAACGGGCACATCGCTTTTAACGAGCCCGGTTCTTCTTTGGGATCGAGAACCCGCATTAAAACGCTCGATGAACTGACCAAAAGAGATAATGCCCGCTTCTTTGAACATCAGGAAGAAGTGCCCAAATATGCCATCACCATGGGCGTTGGCACCATTATGGATGCTAAGCATTTGCTGTTACTCGCCAGCGGGAAAAATAAGACCAACGCCATTCAGGCGACAGTAGAAGGTCCCATTACTGCCCTTTACCCAGCAACTATTGTTCAGATGCACCGCAAAGCCACCATCATCTGTGATGAAGCAGCGGCTTCCAAATTGTCAAGAAAATACTCCGGGTATATGTCGTGATATTGAATAAGTCAAGGTTAAGGGAAAAGGTAAAGGTAAAGCAAGAGGCAATGGAAAAAAAATGACCAATGTAAAACTTCGGCATTGATATGGATGTAACCCAGCATAATTTTTCTTAATCTTAATCTTTTTCTCTTTCTTGGTCTTTTGCTTTGCCTTTATCTATTTCTAACTAAGGAAGCAGCGAATGAACATTATCATTTTTGAAGACGAAAAATTTGATAATCTTTATCCACTGACCTATTTCAGACCGGTTTTTGAGTTGCGATGCGGTGCCATCTCGTTGAGAGAGCGGATAGAGAAGTTATTCCCCAATGGACAATTCTATTATTTTATGCGTGACTATCTGTCGCCGGTTTTTAAAAATAAATATGGCGCCAATAAAGTCAACAATGTTCATGCTCTAAAATCAAATGATCTGCTATTCATAAACGGCAGACTGTTGGCATTTAAAAGTGATTTGAATTTTGCTGGCCGCGAAGAAGTAGGCATCAATAACGGTGATATGGTTTACACCAGAATTAATAAAGCGACGGTAGAAAAATTGAGTTTTGCCGATTGGGATAGCTTCTTTGCCCAGCTTAAAACAATGCTGCCGCCTAAAAATGTCGCTGCCACCAAAATTGACTATCCCTGGAATTTGATTCAAAATAATAGTAAAATTGATCAAGATATAAATTATGGTTTTCCAAAATACTGAAAGGCAACAATGAGGCGGGGATAGTATCTCCTGAACCAATAGTCCGCCCATTTATATTATATAC
>CAZNDR010000077.1:10737-12149 GCA_964571835.1 uncultured Cytophagia bacterium
AACCGGGCGCTGGTTGAAGATTTTAATTCGCTGCCAGAGCGAGGAATTTTTGGAGAAATCTCCACCGATACGAAAATTATTGGTGATAAAAATCTCATTCATAGTGCCAAAAATAGTTCAGTCCAGCCAATGGTCATTTTGGACACAACCAATGGACCAATCTTCTTCGATGAATACGCCGCCATTCATCCTATGACTCATATCGAAGGACCTTGTTACGTTGGCAAGCACAGCGAAATTTTTGGTGGCAATATCCGCAGCGGCTGTTCCATCGGGCCAGTGTGCCGCGTCCACGGCGAAATAGAAAATTCGATTTTTCATGGTTATGCCAATAAACATCATGATGGCTTCTTGGGCCATGCCTACCTTGGCGAATGGGTTAATCTTGGCGCTTTTACTACCAACAGCGACCTCAAAAATGACTACACGACGGTGAAGGTTTTTGTCAAAGGCGAACAGATCGATTCTGAAGATATTAAGGTCGGCTGCTTCATCGGCGATCACACTAAAACCGCCATCAACACCATCATCAACACTGGCGCCGTAATTGGCGTGATGAGCAATCTGGTGAGCACGGGCAAGCTCATTCCCAAATTCGTCCCCTCCTTTTGCTGGTACTTGAACGAAAAAGTGACCAAAGGTTACGGTCTGGCACATAGCATCGAAACCGCCGCTCGCGCCATGCAACGCAGAAATATTATTCTGACTCCGGAAGAAAGACAGATGTTCGAAACGGTCTATGAACAGACCAAAGAAGAGCGACGGCTATGGATGGGAAAGAGCTATCGACGGTCGTTGTAATGCTGAATGCTTGATACTGGATTTTTTCCTTAACATTCCAAATCATAGCTATAAGAACTTAAGTAATAGCTCTCCCCTTTATCGCATAAAACTTAAAATCTAAAACTTTTCTTGACATTGAGTTTTCTATTTTATATATTGCCACCTGCAACGCTTTTTGATCAGACTTCAGGAAAAAATTTTCCTTTTATTAAAAGGACTTTTATGGTCTATCAAATCTCACAACTTTCCACAGCAAAAAAGCCAAAGCAGTTAAAGCAGGTAAAAGCTGCCATTCGCACCAGACAGTATAGCTATCGCACTGAACAAAGTTACATCAGCGGCAAAGCGCTTTATCATTTACCAGAATCCGCGTTTGCTAATAGAGGTGAAACAAAATAAAAATTACGATTTTTTTAGCTAAAGGCTATTTTAAGTTGAGCCAAAATCGTTCTCCCTAAAAATGGCTACATATAGCTACCTGAAAAATATCTACCAATAGACATTTGTTATTAAATGTAGAAACAAATGTCTAAATATGGAAATAAAAAATAACTAAAGTAGGCAGTCTCTAATTACGTTATAACCAAATATGTCCATGAAAATATAGAGTCCAGCCCTTACCTATTCCC
>CAZNDR010000078.1:0-12136 GCA_964571835.1 uncultured Cytophagia bacterium
TTTTCAGTTTGGTCATGCTCTTTGCTGTGGAAAAAAAATATTTTCATCGGCTAGGCATTGGCAAAGCCTTCAGCGCCTTTCTTTTTTTGGGTTTTGCTTCGATAATTATTGGAATTTATTATTCAGCTCCGGATATGGTTTTTGCTTTTCCGGAATATTTCGGCAAAGAAATTACCTTTACCGGCAGAACTGAATTATGGATCGATATCTTAAATGAAGCTAAAAAACATCTCTTGCTTGGCGCTGGCTTTGAAGGATTTTGGGTTACAGCGAATCCGAATTTATTGTTGCTCTATGAAAAATACCTCTGGCTGCCCAACCAGGCTCATAACGGTTATTTGGATATTTTAAATGAAACGGGCATGGTTGGCTTAGCAACATATTTATTCATGATCATTTTTTATTTGATCAATTATCACAAATCAAACTCTATTAAAATATGGCATTGCTTCTTTATTGCTGCGCTCATCATCAACGCCCAGGAATCCACGCTGTTCAAAACCAAGCATCCTTCTGGCATCATGATGATCTATTCTTATCTGGCTTTTTATGTAGAATTTGCCAGAGAAAAAATTGAAAACAATAAATTGAATGAAAAATTTGGAGCGAATCGAGAAAACGACTCATTCCATAGCCCGATTGACAAGTCTAACCATTCGTGAAAGTCGATATCAAATTGAATAATTTAGGCAACAATATTAAAAATATTTTGCACTTATCTTATGATTTAAGAGATAGACTTAATCAAGATAAAACAACGGCGGTAAAAAACCTGATTGAGCAGACAAAATCTATCGTTTGCCCAACGACCATTGACCTGTTGCGTGTGCCCTATTTGGGAGAAGAAAAAATTGAGCCGATCACGGAGAATCATGTAGCTATTAATTCATTCGGATTGCCCTTTGGCATTTTATTGCTGAACAATTTGAGGCGAGCCTATCGCGCTATTCTGAAAGCTGATGAAAGAGGGTTTATCAATCTTGAGAAGATAAATTTGATCCACGGTCACAAGCTGACTTTTGAAGGTTACCTCGCCTATTTATTATCGACCAAGTTAGGCGTCCCCTTTTTCGTTACGTTAAGGCAAACCGATTTTTTCGTTTTCAAATACAAGCCATACCTGCTTTCTGTTTACAAAGAGGTTTTGAAAAAATGTAACACCATATTTTACATTGTACCCTACATGCTGCAAACAATGAAACAATATGTAGGCAGCGAATTTTTTGAGACGTACCTTAAAATTAAATTGATATTTTTGCCCAATATTATTTACAGGAATATCTCTCCAACAATAAATTATGAAAGAAAAAATTTTCTGACCGTTTTGAGAATGGAAAAAAAATCGGTTAAAAGAAAAAATATCAAAAATCTTTTTAAAGCTATTTACAGGTTGAACCGGGATAATTTTTTTCTGGATGTCATTGGTGATGGCAATTATTTAGAAACCGTAAAAAAATGGGCCAAGCGATATAAAATCAAAAATCAGGTTCGCTTTATTGGCGCGGTCGCTCATCGTGACATCGATCCATTATATGCTCAAGCTCAAGCTTTATTATTGCCCAGCTACAGCGAATCTTTTGGCATGGTGTACGCTGAAGCTCTATTAAACGGGACGCCAATTTTGTATTCTCAGGGGAATGGATTTGATGGCATGTTCGAAAATGTCGGCGTCGCCGTGGATCCCCATTCAGTGGTTTCTATCAAACGCGGTTTAGCAGATTTGATCGCCAACAGCACCAAGTATCATGCTGCCATAGCTGAGCTTATCAGTCAGCGAGCATTTGATATTTTCGGACCGGAGAATATTAAAAACATCTATTTGAGAACTTTAAATAAAATGAAATAAATTGGTGTCATTATGGCTCTCTCAAAAATAAGTGGATTGGTCAAAAGTGCCGATCTGTGTCAACCGATAAAAGGCACGCTGGTGCTAGGCAAAGATCGCCTGGGCAATTTATTAGCGAAAGGCAAAACTAACAAAAATGGCTACTTTTCCTTAAAGGCGGATCCGAATCTTGATGCCATTAGCTTTTCACACCCCGCCTATGTGACAAAAGAAATTCGCTTTACCAATAATTTTCCTCATCTTGTTCGTCTCATGAATCTAAAATTAATTGGCTATGCCGAAAAATTGTGGTTCGTGCCTGGTGAGAAAATTTCCTGTTATGTTCATTCTGTTTCCAGATTCAAAGCGCAATTATTTCGTTGTGGGCTTTCAATTTCTAAAGTATTAGAGATCGGTGAATTCCAGCCGATTTTTCAACAGGTGCCAGACGGCTTTTTTGTCTCAAATAATTTGAGCTGGAAAGAACCAATTACCTTTGTCCTGCCTCGCCAAGCCGAGCCGGGCTTGTACAATGCAAAATTGAGCTCACTCGACAATAATGATGAATATAATATTACCTTTGTCCTGTCCACCAGTCCTGAAAATTATGGAGAACAAGCCAAGCTATTGGTTATATCCAGCACCAATACCTGGCAAACCTATAATATTTGGGGCGGCCGCAGCCGCTACCGGAATTTTGAAATTGAGAAGATGAAATCTATTAAAGAAGCAGTTTTTTCATTTTTTGTCAAACATATGCCTGAGGCATGGAAACAATTCTTGAGAAGCAGATTTGCCAGAAAGTTTGTCGTTTCCATCAAAGATCATCCTGAGGCTTGGGAATTCCTTCCGCTGGCCCTAGGGCGACCCCATCCCAATGCCAGCATCAATGGGAATAATGTTTATTCAACATTTACTAGCCATTTGGCCGAAGGCGAATGGAGAGTCCTTGCCTGGCTGGAACGGGAAAAAATCGCCTACGACTTAGTCAGTGGTTTTGAGCTTCACCAAAATCCCGCCTTGCTTATGAATTATAAAGCTGTGCTGCTGAACACCCACTGTGAATATTGGACGCAGCCAATGTACCTTGGCTTGAAAAGATTTCACGCCAAGGGCGGAGTTATTCTGAATCTATCAGGAAATTCCATCTATCGCGAAGTTGAATTTTTAGCTGGTGGTAGCTTGCGTTGCGTAAGTTTAAAATTTCATCGTTCTGCCGAGGATGAATCAAAATTGCTCGGTGTCAGATTCAACATGAATGGCTATTTTACTAGCGCACCTTATCGGGTTCTTCAGCCTGACCATTGGGTATTTCAGCACACCAAATTACAAAAAAACCAGCTCTTTGCAGCCTCCAGTTTGAACAAGCCGCACCTCAGTGGCCATGGTGGCTATGATCCATCTCAACCAGGCATTAAATGTCATCATGGGTCGAACCAGGATGGCGGATCCGGTTGGGAGACCGATAAAGTAACTGATACGGCACCAAGCGATGTGCTTGTCCTGGCAAAAGGCACCAATCCCAAAAATGGCGGGGCAGACATGATCATTAGAGATCAAAGAAATAGCGCTGGTTTGGTGTTTTCGGCTTCTTCGATTACCTTCGGCGGTACGCTGCTGATTGATGAAGTGACGACAAAAATTGTGAAAAATGTAATTGAGAGAGCGCTAAATTAAGCTAGTCAAAGCGAAAACCAATCGCTCCGAAATTGCTGTTAAGCCAAAAAACAAAAGGGAATACTAAAAGGTATTCCCTTTTTTATTTGACTGGGTAGCCAAATGTGGGCTATGCTTCGACTACGCTCAGCATGACAGCTCTACAATGTCACTTTGACTCCCGATACATCGGGAAAGGGTGATGTCCCCTCTCGCAAATGCCACTCTCAGGCACAACTTACCATTTGCTATGAGCTCAATAGAATTAATCGCTTTGCTGATAAAAAACTCAAACTTGCCAATAATTCAATTTCAATGTAAAGCTTCTAAGCTGTGTCCATCAAGGATTGATAATAGTAGCTCGCAAATTTTGAGGCGGCTGCACTGGTTGAACTGCAGAGACGACTTCATAGGCGCCAATGTCCCAACCATTGCCTTGCGGCCTGTTTACTCCAGCTTTGTCTTTGCTGTACTGAGATGACAAGCTGCAGCCAGCATCCAATGCACTGGAATTCATTGCCAGCTCAAAATTCTTGTTTGACACATTCACAAAAACTGGATCAGCCTGTTTGCCATTCGTTTCATAGCCCGCACTGGTCCACTCTGCCCATGTTTTTCCACTTGAACCTAACATGCCAGGCTTGGTCGAATTGGGTGTGTAATACAAATTATAATTGATATTATTGGCATTGGAGATTTGGCCATCAATTCTAAAAACTGAGCCGCCAGATTGATAGCAAGCCAAAATATTGTTCTTGATTTCCGAATTGGGACTTCCATCCACGCGCAGAGTTCCCCATCCGCCGCCGACTAAGGTATTGTTGAAGGCGTATAAAGTGGCGGTGCCACTATCCAGATTTCTCAACGCTAATAGGCTGTTTTTGGTATGAGGGCCATATACGACATTATTATAAACCTTAATGCTGCCAGAGCAATTGGTCGAGTAAATTCCCTGTGCATTATATTCTTTATCATTTCTCTGTTCGATGTAATTATCGCGAATTGTCATGTCGCTATCGAGGTACATTTGGATGCCATCACAATGCGGACTGATATTTTGATTGCTGATAACAATATTATTGCATTCATAGACATTGCCTGTATTTCTTTGTGAATAGATACCATCCGTTTGAGCAGAAGTATTGTCAGCAGTGGTTATAATATTATTTTTGACCACCGCATTAGTATTGCCATGCAAAAAGATGCCACTGTGCCCAGTAACGAATGTCTCGTTTTGTTCGATGACCACGCCAATGCTGTAACGCACCCTGATCTGACCGGTCTCAATACAATTTTTGACCGTTAAGGCGTGGACAATAATATAGTCGTCATTTTCCACATAGACTCCAGAGCCAAGGCTCATTAGCCCATCGATAATGACCTTGCCGTTATGGCCAGCTGATGTGCCTTTGCTAATGGTGATCGGACTTTGAGAAGTACCATCGGCATTGACGACCAGCGCTTCATAATAGGTTTTTGAAGTTGATCCGCCTGAAATGTAAAGCACATCGCCCGGATGCAGCGAGCCCCAATTGATGCTGGAAAAACTCTTCCAAGCGTTTGCCCACGAAGTGCCATTGTTGCTCCCGGTCGCCTCATTGTCGACATAAAAACTTGTAGCCTGAAGATGATTAATCATTCCTGAAAGAACGATCAATATCGCTATCATTTTTAAATTGTTTTGCATTTTATTCTCCATCAAATCCGACTTTATTTCTCGAACGATGATTTTTTCTATCAACCAAAATAAACAGGTCATTTTTATTACCATTTTTTTGCCGCTGTGCCTGCTTATTATTATTGATGATGTGCAAAATCCATTCCACGCCAGCATAACTTTATTTATTTAGCTCGCGCTAAACCATTGTCAACTGTCTTCTCCAATTACGCCTGTTCCTTCATTTCCTGCAGGCAGAGGGCTGGCAAGATAATTTGTAGACCAGCGACAGATTATTTACTAGCTGACTCCGTTTGACCTTTCATTTTGAAAAATTAAATTTCACTTATGCTTTTCAACAAAATCGAAAGAGAAGATTTAGACATGTTTTTGTTCGACTGGTGATTTGCTCTGCCTGACTGTTCAACAAATTTGCTTCTGACCAAACAATCATTGTTTGAAACAACAAGTATAGCTTAATTGAATATCTCTCATCTCACTAATGACATTTTTTTAGTCGACACGAAATTATTGCTGATCAATCGATAAAGATACATGCCGCTGGGCAATTGTTCTCCGCTGTCATTTTTGCCATCCCATTGAATGTGATATTCGCCGGCTGGCTTCTGTTCGTTAAGCAGCATGCGAACTTCCTGACCAATCATATTATAAATTTGGAGTCTCACCATACTATTTACCGGTAGCTGGTACTTTATCGTTGTTTCCGGATTAAATGGATTGGGATAATTTTCGTACAAAGCGTACTCATCAATCGCGCCCAAATCATCGGCTTCACTGACCAACACTTTGGCAATCGCCTTTTGCTCCGGTTCAGCATTGAGCCGAAAACTGACCAACTCCACTTCGCTCGACTGCCCCTTAGGAGCAATCGCTTCAAATAAGGCTTCTAACAGTAAACCATTTGCATTGATGAATTGAAGAGAGAAGCCACCGATACGAACCACGCCTTTTGTTTGCTTATTTTCAAAAATCTGAAATTTGCTTAGCTGTTCGCTTTTATTTAAGCCGACATATTTGATCGCCGTATCATCATATTTTAGCCAAATATCAAAAGACATTATTTCTTTTTTTTCAACCACGCTGAAGGGAATCGAAATATGCCCACTGGTGTGAACAATATTTTCTTCAAAATTAGCATAAGTTCTATTGACTTCATTTTCTTTTAGCAGCGGACCTGTAGGTCGCCAATTGCCATCGACATCTCCCAGAATGGTCGCAGTGAAATTCTGCTCACTGCAGGTCGAATTCAGTTGATTGTAACTGCGGTTTTTGGGATAAAAGCCAAATTCGCCCACCCGAGAATCGCTTGGTGATGACAAACCAACTGCCATCATGGCAATAAGCGAGGCGTCGTACATCTGAACTTTGCCATCACCATTTGCGTCAGCAGCGACTTTGCTAACTTCACTGACACCGGTTGCCAAATTCATGGCGATTCGGGCAGCAAGCGCCGCATCAAACATAATAATACTACTGCCGCAATCAACACGGTTGCGCTGGGGAAATATAGAATAATTAGTGCCTGCATTAAGAGAACCAAATTCATATTTGCCATTTGCATCTGCTAAATCCGAACTGGTTCGTCCGCCGGTCAAATTGACCTGCGTGCTGCTCAACGCAATACCTGAATTGACATAACTAACATTGCCGGTGATGCTCACCGTTGACAAACTAAAATTTGCCGTGATTGATTTATTTGCATTCATTTGAATTGTTTTGGTGGTCTCACTGCCGGTGACATCTCCGCTCCAGCCATCAAAACGATAGCCAGCCATCGCTGAAGCCGTCAACACCACCTGCTCGCCAGCATAGTAGGTTGTCTTGTTCGGATTTTTGGAGATCGATCCGCTATTGGCTGGATTAATGGTCAATGACAAACTGTACTCAATTCTCGTAAAATGAGCAGTGACATTTTTGTTTGCATTCATAGTCATAGTGACGCTGGCACTACTTCCAGAAATATCTCCACTCCAATGATCAAAACGAAATCCTGCTTTGGGTGTTGCCGTGAGTGTAACTGAGCTGCCACTTACATAAACTGATTTCTGTGGATTGATGGCAATATTTCCACCCTCCACTGGATTGGCAGTAAATGTCAGTGAATAGGCCGCCGGCGTGACTATTTGAACAGCATTTGACATGGTGCTTTCAGCTCCTTGTTGATTCACCGTCGTGGCGGCATAATAATAGCGAGTATTGTATGCTACGCTGTTATCAACATAAGTGCTGGTTGGATGATTTACCGTAGCTACAGCGACATAATTTGTATTCGTATTGGTGGAGCGATAAATCTTATACGAGTAAATATTTTGTTGCGTGCTTGGCGTCCACTCAAGCTGGATCGATTGACTATAAATGATTGATGAAGAAACTAAAGATAAGAAAAATAGACCACAAAGCAGCTTTTTGAAATGAAAATTTAGTACCCACATCACAGATCCCTTCCCTAATGAACTTTGAATTCATCTTCCCCACTTCCTTATTTACTCAATTTCTATGCCACAGGTAATTGAATCATTTACTGCTTTAATTTTATTAGTGTTAATGTGATCTGATTTTCAAACAGTTTGAAATATTTTGGTGAGAAATGTTCAAAATCCGACAGGTACCAACCGCTGCTTGGTAAACATAATTATTAGCATATTAATTTATTAATAGTTAGCCGAAGTATTATTATTTTGTTCAATTTCCGACTATTCCAAATAACTAAAAAGCAAAAGCACAGTTAGCACAGCGACCTTGAATGTCGACCAAGTTACCCAGTGATCTGCTTGGCAGCAAATGAAGAGATTAGAGCTGATAAAAAACACTTGACTTTTGAATTTTGATGGATTATATTTTCACATAAATTTTAAGCAATTAGCGGAACATTTTTTCAATTGCAGCTATTCAGCCGGCTTTTTTGCCACAAGTCACCAGGTCACAAAGTTTCACCAGGAAAATAATAATTTTTTCCAACTCATTATTTATCGAGTTTCGCTTTGAATAAAAGTTTACCGCCTTTGGCAAAGGTAAATTTACTTAATTATTTTTATTCGTTTCTCTTAGTGCCATGGAGCCTTGATAGTTGAATAGTTATTCTCATTTTTCTCTTTTATTTTACATTTCCCATAGTCAGCATTTTAAAGTTGCCAACTCCTTATCTCTGGCTCATCTCTTTATTTTAAAAAAGGATCAGCTATGATCTTCATAAAAATTATCTCCAATTTTATCACAGCATTCCGATCAGGTGAATCACCGCGGCAAATTGCTTTGGGATTTTGTTTCGGCTTTATGCTGGGATTGATGCCGTTCTGGACCATCCAGGGCATTTTCATTTTTTTGGTACTTTTTTTCGTCAACATCAATCTATCGGCTGGAGCTATTGCCACTCTGCTAGCCAGTTTGATCGTTTATTTGCTTGATCCAGTTTTTCATGCCATCGGTTTTTTTGTGCTTTGTCAAATTGATATTGTTCAAGGCTTTTGGGAATGGCTGTACAATACCCCCATTGGTCCGCTCTCCAGATTTTACAATACTGTGGTCATGGGCAGTTTGGTTGGCGGCTTGATCCTGTTTTTTCCGCTTTATTGGGGCATGACTAAACTGGTCGTCAATTATCGAGCTGGCTTTGAAGCAAAAATTAAAAAATATAAATTGGTTCAACTCATGACCGGCAGCAAGCTCTTTCAATGGTATGAAAAAGTCCGTGACTTGGGAGGTTCCTAATGCGAAAGAAAGGAATTATTGTTCTGGTGGTGCTGGTCGTTTTGATTGCGGCGATCGCATTTTTCACTCAAGACTGGCGCATTGAAAAAATGCTGGAAAGCCTCGGAGAAGCTGCTGCCGGAGCAAAGGTGGAAATAGATCAATTTCATTTTAGCTTCTTAAAAATGGAATGCTCATGGAATCGGCTTCAAGTGGCAAATAAAAATGATCCTTGGAAAAATATTTTAGAAACCGGAAAGGCGACCTTTGATATCGAAGCCAGAGCGCTGTTTTGGCGACGAGTAATTATCAAAGAAATGGCTCTGGAGGATGTGCGCAGTGGAACGCCACGAAAGACTGAGGGCAGTTTGCCGAAAAAGATAGAACCAGCAAAAGAAACCGAGCCAGGTTTTATTGATAAAGTAAAATTATCGCTGGAAAAACAATTTGGTGAAATTCCTGTTTTTGATCTGTCCGGATTGGGCAAAAAGCTGAAAGTAGATTCGCTGATTAATATCGATAATTTGCTCGCTGTGCAGGGCTATAAAAAATTATATGCTACTGCCGATAGCACGTTTGAATATTGGAACAAACAAGGCGATGTCAAGCCATATCTGGAAAAAGCGACTAAACTGGAAGATGACATCAAATCCCTTAACCTGGACGAGATAAAAACATTGACTGGTTTAACCGATGCCTTAAAAAAAGTAAATGATATTAACAAAGAAATCAAATCACTAAAAGAAGATGTGCAGGTCAAATACACGACCCTGACTCAGTCATTGGCTGATTTACAAAGCGGCGTGAAGGCGGTTCAACAAAATGTTAAAGACGATATTGACCGTGCAAAGCAGTTAGCACATTTGAAGGATTTAGATGCAAAAGACGTCTCCATGCTGCTGTTTGGTGAGCCGGTTGTTTACAAAACACAACAAATTTTGCATTATGTCGAGCTGGGCAGAAAATACCTGCCTTTGGCACAGAAATTAAAAAGCAAGCCGAAGAAGGAATCGCCCCCTCGGCTGAAAGGACAGGACATTTATTTTCCCTTTCATTATCGCTATCCAAAATTTTTGATCAAGCGGGCGTTTCTTTCTGGCGCTACCGCGGCAGGAGACACCAGCCGGGCATATTTTATCGAAGGTGATATAACTGGCTTGACCAATGAGCCAGCCGTATATGCTAAGCCAACTCATTTTCTTTTTGATTTGAAAAAGGTCGCTGGCAATGCCTATCGCCTCAAAGGTACTGCTGATCACCGCGGCGAAGTGGCATGTGATTCGTTGTGGGTGACAGCAGCAAATTTTGCCTTGGGTGACATCAAATTAAAAAAGAGCAAATATTTTCCCCAATCGATCGAAGCAAAAAAAGGCAATGTCACGCTGACTGGTTTTTTTATTGGTGAGAAGATTAATTTAAAACTAAACCTCGATGTCTCGCCCGTGAAATTCAATTTCGGAGAAGCCAAAAAGGACAAAATTTCCCAAATCATTCAGGAAGTTATTGCCGGTGTAAACAATGTTACGCTTATGGCTCAATTGAGTGGAGAAAAATCAGATTATAAAATGCGCATGAATTCTAATTTGGATCAACTTCTCTCAGATCAAATTAAACAAACGATTGCTAAAAATCTTCAGCAGGCGCAACAACTGATCGAAAACTATGTGCAAGCTGAAATAGCCAAGCAGCGGGAAAAAGTAGAAGCCCTGATTGATAAAAATCAAAAAGCGATCTATGCAAAAATAAATGACGCAAAAATGGTAATAGAGAAAAAAACCGATGAATTCGAAAACAAGAAAAAAGAGCTGGAAGCTCGCATCGAACAGGAAAAGAAAAAATTAGAGGATCAAGCGAAAAACAAATTAAGGGACATGTTCAAGAAACCATAATCAAGCTGTCAGTAGTCAGCCTTTGGCTATAGGCTCTGAGCTATTGGCTTAATAGATAAGGCCAGCTCATTCCTTTGGTCTAATAATTTTGCTTTAAGGAAAAACAGATGAGAAGAAAAAAATATTTTAATTGCAGTTCGATTTTTATTCTTATCAGTTTTATTGCTTGGGCTCTCTCATGCGCTGTCAATCCTGTGACTGGCAAAAAGGAATTTATGCTGCTCACGGAAAGCGATGAAGTTCAAATGGGCAAGCAAACAGATGGACAGGTGATGGAGATGTATGGCATCTATGACAATCAGCCGCTGGGCAATTACATCAATGGCTTGGGACAGTCGCTGGCAAAAACGAGCCATCGCCCGAATTTGAACTGGGAGTTCAAAGTATTGGATTCGCCAGTCATCAATGCGTTTGCCGTGCCTGGCGGTTTTGTTTACGTAACCCGAGGCATTCTCGCCTATCTCAATAGCGAGGCAGAATTAGCCGGCGTGCTGGGCCACGAAATTGGACATGTCACGGCAAGACACTCAGCTAAACAATACAGCAAAGCTACCGTAGCTCAACTCGGACTGGCGGTGGGATCAGAATTATCGGAAACCTTCCGCAATTATGCCGGTTTCGCTCAATTCGGCGTGGGCATGTTATTCCTCAAATTCAGCCGAGACAATGAAAGACAGGCTGATGCTCTGGGTGTCGAATATTCCTGTAAGTCCGGTTTTGATGCCGACCACATGGCGAACTTTTTTGGCACCTTGGAGCGATTACATCCCAGCGAAGGCGGCGCATTGCCGGACTGGTTTTCCACTCATCCTAATCCGCCGGATCGCATTAAAGCTATCCAGCGCGATGCGCAAAAATGGAAAACCAATCTGCAAAAGCCAAGCTACGCCATCAATGCAGAATTCTATTTGCAAAAATTAGCCGGATTGATTTACGGTGAAGATCCGCGTCAGGGCTATGTTGAGGCCAATGTTTTTTATCACCCCCAGATGAAATTTATGTTTCCGGTGCCAGCCAATTGGCAGGTGAATAACACGCCGGCGCAGGTGCAAATCTTCACGCAACAACAGGATGCAGCTATTATTTTTTCTCTCGCCAAAGGTACATCGCCACAGGCTGCTGCCAATGAATTTGCCGCTGGCACCAAAGCTGCGGTTAAGTCCTCCAATCAAATCAGAGTGAATAATTTGCTGGCGCAGCAGGTCATTGCTGATATTCCCGGTGAACAGGAAGGAAATGTTACCCCGGTTATTTCAACGTTCATTCAATTGGAAAATAATATTTTTGTCTTTCATGGTTTGGCCAGCCAGACCCAATTCAACAATTATTTGGCAACTTTTAAAAATACGATGAATAATTTTAATCGGCTGACTGACGCGCGTAAAATCAATGTCAAGCCGG
>CAZNDR010000079.1:0-4895 GCA_964571835.1 uncultured Cytophagia bacterium
GACCATGATCGAGTGAGGGTGCGGAATCGTTCTTTGTGCGTGTTAAATCTACAGCAAAGCTATCTAAACTATCAATCGTGGCGCTATAAAAAGAATTTAAGCTGTCAGCAAAATTGGTATTGATTTCCGTTGCTCTGACGAAATTTTCATTCATCAGTAATTTTAGAAGATCGATTTCTCCTAATGCCGCATTAATGTTGCTGATTTGGTGGTACTGCAAATTTGCGCTGGCGTGAGCTAAATAAATTGGCAGATCTCGCGCGTTAGCCAGCAATTGCTTCATCGCAGATTGCGAATGCGCTATATACTGGCTCTGGTTAAGCTGAAACATTGCCACCAATTTTTCCACATAATAGGCAGCATCGTGTTGCCAGCGGCACCAGTCGTTCAATTCAAAAAGCAGATAATTTATTTTTTTTCTTAAAATAAAATAATCCACACGACTTTCAAAGGAAATCGCACTGGTATCGACCAATGACAATCGAAGAGCAAATTTTTTGAGTTGCCTATTTATTTGCTCAAAATTATGAAAATCCAACTCATCTATTTTTGAATTGACATGTGTCCTTAGTTTATCAGGAAAAAATTGGGTGTACCATAACACAAAATCTTTGGTCAAATTTTTCACTTCCCAATCTTCGACCATTCGCTCACAATTAACAAACAAAAGAAAAAAAACCATTAGACTGACTAACAATAGTGGCAGTTTGAAGGCAATATTTAAAATCACCAAAATCTCCTCAAAAAACATTTTAAACAAATTGACTCACCTCCCCTTTGCCTTCTCTTAAGACTCGAAAATGTTCATCATCTGTTAGATCAACAACGGTGGATGGTGTTGTTCCCAAAATGCCACCATCAATTATTACTGCTAACATGTGCCCTAATCTGATGTCAATTTCCTGGGCATCAGTAAAAATATCAAATTCACCAAAGCTGGCGCTAGTGCTAACAATGGGATTTCCCAATTCTTTTAATAATGACATGCACACGTTATTATCCGGCACACGAATGCCGACAGTTTTCCTGTTGCTGACCATGAGTTTGGGCACGAGTCTGGTGGCTTTTAAAATAAAGGTGTAAGGCCCAGGCAGTAAATGCCGCATGATGCGATAGGCTCTATTGGAAACAAAAGCATATTTGCTGATGTCTTTTAAATCTGGACAAATAAAACTGAGCAGCGCATTTTGTTTTTTCCCTTTTAAGAGCCGAATTCGGTCGATGGCTTTTTTATCGAAAATATCACAACCGATTCCATAGACGGTATCAGTAGGATAAGCGATCAGGCCGCCGTTTCTTATTTCTTCCACGACTTTGGTCACTAAGCGTTCTTGAGGATTGGTGGGATTAATTTCATAAATAATAGCCATTGATAAAACCTTTATCTCTTTTTTTTCTGAAAGCGATTCTTGCTTTTATTGAATTTTGCCTGATCTTTGTTGAAGTCTCTTTTGGGACTGACGTGTTTCTTTTGTCTATTAGGAATCCCTTTCATCTCTTTGTCCTCTCATTTTGAAAATTAAAAAATGGACGCCATTTCGCTTCATCTGGCGGCGGCTGCAGCAAGCTAAAAACCAATAAACAAAATAATGAGCAGATCAAAGCTGGATAAATGGAAGGCAGGCCCCATAAAAATTCACCCTGAATTTTACGATAAATTTCCCAAATAATAGTGATCACCATGCCTGCCAGCATGGAAATTACTCCCGCCTGTGGCGTCGCTCGTTTCCAGAAAAAGACCGCCATTAAAGCCGGAGTCAAGCCGGCGCCATAAACTGTATAGGCAGCGTAAGCAGCATCCAAAATTCTTGGAAAAAATTGCATCAGCGCAAACGCCATTATTCCCAAAATAATTACCCAGACTCTGGAAAACAGGACAATCGACCTATCAGATATTTTTGGATTCATAAATCGCTGATAAATATCGCGCATGACGTTAGTGGCTGGCACTAACAAAAAGCTGTTAGCTGTGGAAATAATAATAGCGATAATGGCTGCAATGAGGATGCAGCTGATCGCCAGCGGCACAGCTCGGAAAGCGACCAATATAATAATTTTGCCGGATTCATTAGTCGACAAGTTTTTAAAATAGCTACTGCCAATAACTGCCAAACTTTGTAAGGCGATGCCGATCAAAATGACACCGAGGACCCAGCCGATAACAGATTTTTTAGCCTCAGCAGGATTTTTAGCTGAAAAAAAGCGCTGATACATATTGCCATTTCCCAGCGCTAATAAAAAAGTGGGCACAAAATATCCTAAGGCTTGAATGGCCGACATATTCCCTAAGAAAAAATGCCTTCGAGGCGGCACGTTGCTGATAATATAAGCAAAGCCGCCGACATGGTTTATAAGAAACGGAATAGCGATAAAAACACCTAATAAAATGAGTGTTCCGTTGATAATATCCAAATAAGCCACCGAAATCATTCCCGCTGTTACGGTATAAAGGATGACGAATATAGCGACGATTATCATGGCAGTTTCCGTGGGAATTTTGCCATCAGAAATAATATTTAATACCCAGCCGCCGCCGCGAAACTGGTAACTGACGATGGTCACATAAGCGATAATAGTGGTTATCGTCGCTAATAAACGCGCCCATTTATTGTAGCGAGTTTCGAGTATGTCAGGCACAGTAAATTGTCCAAAAGCGCGCACGCGGCCAGCGATAAAATAAACAATAATAATTCCGACCCAGCCGCCAGCGCTACCAATCAAAGAAGAATAACCGTGATGGTAGCTCAAATCAGCAACGCTGAACACATCACCAGAGCCAATCCAGGTTGACAAAAGTGTCCCCACCAGCACCGGCGCGGTTAACTTCCTGCTGGCAACCATAAAATCTTCTTGGTTTTTCACTCGAAAGGACAAGAAAACACCAATCGAAAAAAGAACAAGCAAATAAATTAAGATGGTAACAAGATAAGCCATAACCTGCCTTCGATCACCTGAGCCATTTCGCAGCCACATGAACCAAATTTCTCTGTCATACAAAATGGCCTGCGGCTGCACTGCCAGCTCTGTCGATGCCACTTAGTACAACAAAAAGCAAAAGTTTGTCCTCGGCGCACCATGCCTGCCAATTCCATAGCGACGCTAATAATTTTCCTCGCCTAATTTTGGTGAAGAAAAATACTTATTTTTATTCAAAAAGTCAAGTTGAATTAATGAATTAACAAAAGTGAAGCGGGATATATTGGCTAAATTAACAATAACCATTCAACCCCTAATCTTGAAAGCGCAAACAGTGGCGTACTTAGGATCTTTGACTATAAAAGGCGATCGCCTTAAAAAATTAGTAAAAATAGCTCTGCCCTTCCTTAACGATCTCAGCCTTCTTATCGGTTAAATTGCACGAGTATTGTTTAGGTCGATGCTAAGAGCCAAAAGGCAGACCCTTAAATTGGTACGATTTAAATGGTAACAAACAAAGCAGGGCAGGTACGATTTTGTTTTCAGATAACAAAAAGCTTCATCCACTTAATGAATGAAGCCTTTTTTTGTTGTCGCGCACAGATGTTTGGCAATTGTGCTTAAGAGGTTTGAATCACGGCTGAACATAATTGAGCATAAAGCTGATCACCTGCACGCTTTCCGGGCCGGCGATTTCGCCACCATTGATGAACTGAGGATAATCCTGGGCAATAGTAACATAGTGATGTAGTTCTATCGTAAATGATCCAGAATGTAAATAAAACAACCCTGCCTCTCGCTCTTTGACATGGGGGGCACCCGGATCATCGGGAACGACTTTATACAAGCCAGCATTAGCGTCCCGGGGATAACGATAATTTCCCTCCGCAGTCTTGATGACAATGTAAAAACTCTCATTTGTCTGATCATCGCCGCTATTGTACCAGACACTGGCAGAGACTTGATACCAACCAGCCTGGCTAATTTCTCCCTGTCCGGCATTCAAAACAACCTGCTTATCTCTATCATGGTATGCAGCGACTTTTGCCATTGAGGGAATAAAAATCGGCGCAACCTGTGGATCGACCGTAACATCAACGACGTTTATGATCTCAATAACTGAGACCTGTCCAGCCTGATTATAGGCTGTAGCGGTAATTTCTCTTGAGCCTAAGGAATAAAAAATAACTTCACTTTTTCCGTTCAAGCTGGGCGAGGGCACAAAATCAATCTCAACGCGATCGGCCTTTTGGCTGTGCCATTCGATCTGTGCCGGCTGGCCTATTTCAACGCTGTCAGTCACGGATAAAAAGATCAGTGGCAAAACTGGTGCTGACGGTTCTCTGATTAATACCGAGTCAGTTTTTAGTGTGGTCGACAGATCAATGCCATAAGCTACGGCAGTGAATTTTTTTAAGCCCGGATTTTGAAAATATATTTCTTCATTTCCAACAGGCCCTCTCACACCGATTCCTTGGTCAATTATTACCTGAAAACCGTCCGTATTCCAGGTTACCAATACTGGCTCACCAAATTCAACAACCTCCGGCTCAACCGTAAAATCTAACTTTGGGAATTTCATTATCGGAACATCGTTTTTGCTAACGACTAATTCCACTGCTTTAGTTACTGAACCGGCTTCATTGCTGGCTGAAATCGTATAGCAGGTAGTCACCAGCGGAGCAATATTTTGATTCCCAGTGCTCCCCACTTCTCCAATACCTTGGTCAATCAAAACTTTGACATTCGAGCCCGAAACCTCCCAATGAAGAACAGCCGTCTCCCCTTGTTGAATGGAATCCGGAGCTACTGAAAATTCTGTAATCGTCGGCGCTTCTTCAATTGGCGGATTTTCTCTTTTTCCTACCTTGATATTGACTGATTGGTAAACTGCACTGTCGCTATTACTGGCAAAAAGTGTATAACTCTCATTAGCTGTTGGCTGCACATTTTTATTGCCGATTAGTCCCACCTCTCCA
>CAZNDR010000079.1:4995-12014 GCA_964571835.1 uncultured Cytophagia bacterium
ATTCCCTGATCAATAATTACCTTGACATTCTCTCCGCTAACTTCCCAGGACAAAACCGCTGTTTCGCCCTGCTGGATGGAATCGGGTCTAACTGAAAATTTTTTAATCACCGGGGCGTCAATCGTCGGATTAGCTCTTTGGCTCACTTTAATAAAAACAGATCGGTAAACCGTGCCGCTACTATTGCTGGCAAAAAGTGTATAACTCTCATTAGCTGTTGGCTGTACATTTTTATTGCCAAGTAGTCCCACCTCTCCAATTCCCTGATCAATAATTACCTTGACATTCTCTCCGCTAACTTCCCAGGACAAAATTGCTGTTTCGCCCTGCTGAATAGAATCAGGCGTGATGGAAAATTTTTTCACCACGGGCGGGAATAAAAATGGCTCATCAACATTTTCCACGATCAAGCTATCGAGATCGGCAGCTGTTCCGCCTGGGCCATAAGCATAAGCCGTAATGGGATAAGTGCCCGGGCTTTCAAAACTTACTTGCCAGGCGCCATCCAGACCCGGATTGGAAACATAATCAATTGAAACGGATGTCGCATTTGATGATTCCCATTTTATCGTCGCCGAGGCTCTCACTTGAATTTTTGGGGGATAAATATCCAGCCTTATTTGAGGTGGCAGTTGCGGATTTTCGATTGGATTAAAAACATAAACCGTATCGGCAGTACTAATACTTCCAACATCATTATAGGCTGTCGCGTTTATTATTTTGGTGCCGGCTGACAGAAAGACAATTTCCCGTTTGCCGCTCAATCCCGGATTTTCGATATAGTCAAGGTCAATTCGCTGCGCCTTTTTAGATTCCCAAGAAATGACCAGCGGTTGATTAACAAAACCTGTGTCTGGCACCGCTAAAACGATATCAGGCAATTCAGTATTTTCCAGTTTTTCCATTTGGATATTTTGAATGACGATGCTTTCCATCTTAATTTCAATGGCTTTTAAAAATAAGCGAAAGCCAATGCGCTCTGCCTTCAGAAAATATCCGCCTGGATCGAGCACATAACTTTTTTCACGCTGGTAAAACAAATCGACAATATTATTTTGTGCATTGGTCAAAATCGCAATGACCGAGTCGTGGTCAACAGTAATAAAAAGTTGCCCCTTGTTCAAGGCCAGCTTTTTCAACAGAGCTTCTACATAGACCGATTGTGATTTTTCTATCGCGATGACTTCTGTGTACAATTCATAACCGGCTTTTTGAATGCGCAATGAATGAATACCAGCTTCCACCTGTTCTTTTGTCAATGGTGTAGAACCTAAAAGCTCGCTATCCCAGTACACTTCAGCACCATCGATTTTTTTTCCTTCGTAATCAGTAGAGGAGATCGTTATCTTGCTGTAATCTTTTTCTAATTCGACATCATCAGCTTTTGTCTCAGTAGGTAAAGGAGCTTTACTGCACCTAAAACCCAACAGCAGCAAGAAAATAATCCCCCACCACGCTGCAGTTCTATTGGAGTTCATAACCTGACCTCACTGATTAGTAAATTAAGAATTTGATTTTAACCTGAAATATTGCCCCGTTGGTCCAGCGATCTGGTTCAATCAACGTACTTAGTCGTGCGGCAGCATAGCCGACAAAGCCTTCAAAAATTTTCCATTTAAAAGCTGGTCCAATGGTAACGCCGAGTACTTTCATTGTCCAGTAATCAGACTGAGAAAGAAATTCCCATCCTGAAAATACACCGGCTTTTAACTCGAGTCTCTGTCTCGGAAATAGCGAAATTGATCCTAACAGCATGGCGTCGCCTCGTTTGCCACGAAGGTCTTCTCTTCGCCACGGCGTAAAGCCTCCTTCCACCTCAAAAGCCCAATATTGTCGTTTCAACGAAATACCAAAGCTGGGCACTGACAGATCATAAGGTGCGCCAGTAGTCCAGGCTAAAAATCCTGTTTTGATTTCCCAATCAAAATATGCTGGCTCGACCACCGTTTCTGGTAGCTGATTATTTTTGGCTAAAGCGCGGCTGAGTGAATCTGCCATTGCTGCCAATATCTGTGCTTGATTTATTTTTAGCCCTGCCAACAAAGCATCTAAAGAATCATTTTTAGCCTGCAGTGCATCGACATTCTGGCGGAGCTTAAATAAATCAGGTGGCTTGGGTGTCCAAACAACTTTGACACCTCGAACCGGCTCATCGGTAATGCCTACCTCACCTTTGCCGTACCGTTTTCTTAACTCTAAAGCCCTTTCTAATTTTTTAGCTTGATCGATCGCCAAAGAAAGCTGAGAATTTTTAGGCAATCCCTTCCATTTTAAACTGTCAGCTGCACCCAAGAATGTTATTACTATATCATCACGCCACATCAAACTATCCAAAAAAAGCAACGCTTTTTTGTCGATCGTGCGATCATCAAATTTTGCACTGCCGGGTTGGTTGGTTTTTATCCAGATCGTCCCTGATTGCTGCGCCTGAAGCTTTGGCAACAGCGACAAATTGATCACAATCAGAATCCTCAGCAAGGTAGTCAACCTTCGCATGTGAATCACCACTCACCATTAAACTTTTTTGCTTTTTCTTCCAAAACTAATTTATTGTTTTGTTGTTAGTTAATAAAATCAATCAACTACTTTTTGGGCAATTAATATGCCAAAAATAATCCCAATTTGACCACCAAAATTTTTTTTTATTAACATTTGATCTTTATCCTTATTAATATTTTATTAAGGATGACATCTTTATAAAGTTAGCTAAAGCAGCCCTAGCATTCAAATCGACGAAGGTCAGTTTAGCGCCTTCTCATGACGACCTGAAAAAATCTTGACGACAAATAGTTTTTTGGCTTTATTTTCCACTATTAATCGATTTATGTTTATGAAGGTACTATGAGTTACATGTTGCTTATTTTCCGACGCTGTTCAGGTTGAAAAAAATAAAATGGGATTGAATAACGGATTTGCTGGCAGCACACGTTATTCCAATTTTTAGGCTGAAAAACGAAAACGACAAAACGAATAGCACAGAATTTTTTCAGTCTGTTGGCTTCTGAAAATAGGGCGTCCTTGCGAATTCAAAAAAAAGCGTCTCGGTTCGACGCCTATTTATCCAGCCCTTATCATTTCATTTTGAAATATACCAACTAGCCTCTTCATTAAATGAAACAGAACAATGACGCTTGAGGTTTTTTTCCAAACGGAAATTTGCCAATGCCACGCATTTCTGAATTGGCTCAGAGTTTGATATTGAGAATTTGAATGCCTCGTTTTTAGTTTTGATTTTCTATTGGAATAGAGCTCTGAATCTTGGAACAAGAAACAAAAAACCGCTGCTATGTAGCAAAAGGGGCCTGCTTCGCCAGCATGTGCCGCTTTTTTCCCACCTAAATTCAAAAAAAAAAAACACTTGCACAATAAAACACTTGACAATGTCATTTTTTCTTCGTATGATAAGGCATCAAAAATTCTGTATCTAAATTCGCCAGCTTCAAAAGTCTCTTTAAAATTCGTGGTTTAAACTTAAAGGGGAGGGCGCCAATTAAAAAACTTACCGACATCTATTTCTGCTTGGCCACATTAAGGAGAGTGTTACTACCAGGATAGCAAAGCCAATTGATATTACTCAAAATCTCACTTCAAAAGGCGAGATGTTAAAATTTCTTCGGGAAAGAAGGATTTTCTATGATTCTCCTTGAAAGAAACTTTTTTGGAGATAGCACTGATAAGAAGATGCTTTTCAGTTATCATCCTTTAAAGTAGATTCTTTAAAATATCTTTTCTCAAACTGGGCTTTTTGAATTAGCTGCTTTGAAGGAGAAAAGGGTAGTGTTCAAATCTAATCAAACCAAGCAAAATTCTTTTTGCATCAGCGAACCAATTTTCTCAGCAAAACGACGTGGTAAATTACAATCAACTTAAGTTTTTCACAACAAAACATTTTTGCAGGGAGGAAGAAAGATGAACAAAAATTCTGTACCAATTCTGTTATTTGCTCTCGTTTTTGTATTGGCAGCGACATCGGGTTTTGCCCAAATGACTGTTAACGAGACGTTTCGGCACGACTCAGCGCCCAACTGGATCTTTGATGGCGCCGCTCATCTAACGAGCTCGGCCGAGGACCCAACAGATGATGGTTGGCTGCGGCTGACCGGCATCGCACTTGACCAGGCTGGTTCAGCTATTTATAATGTTGCCTTCAGCAGCACCGACGGCGTGCAAATTACCTTTTGGTACGCCACATACGGGGGCACTCACGCAGATGGAATTTCGTTCTACCTGATTGATGGAGCGACGCTCGTCCCGACGGTTGGTGGAACCGGAGGCGCCTTAGGCTACTGCTGGAGACATGATGATCCTGCGAAGCTACATTCTGGTGTAA
Source organism: uncultured Cytophagia bacterium (assembly GCA_964571835.1). Classification (GTDB taxonomy): domain Bacteria; phylum Zhuqueibacterota; class Zhuqueibacteria; order Thermofontimicrobiales; family Thermofontimicrobiaceae; genus CAZNDR01. Next base: position 9,326 of record CAZNDR010000079.1, read on the forward strand.
CCAATGGCTACGTCGGGATTGGCTTGGATGAATGGGGCAACTATGTGAATTCTACTGGCAATTACTACGGCACTGGGGGTTACGCCCCGGGTCTACACCCAGGCATCGGTATTCGTGGCCCAGGGAATCTCGATGATGTAGGCACCTTCCCCTACCTTGCCTATGTTGCAGCGACTATCGAGACAGGCAGCCGATCTACACCCAAGAAATGTGAGATCACGATTACGCCTTCTCCCACTCAGCATATCACCGTAAAGATCAACGACGTTACCTACATCAACAACTATGATATCAGCGGGTATGCTATGCCTGCTACCTTAAAGATGGGTTTTGGGTCGAGCACAGGTAATAGTACGAACTACCACGAGATCCGCGACCTGACCGTGGGTGGAGCAAATCCGAGCATGACTACACTTGTCTCAGCGCCAGATCCGTCCTTTATTGGTCAATCGGTTACGCTCACGGCAACGGTGTCGCCAGGAGATGCGACAGGCACAGTGTTTTTCTACGACGGCGCATCGCTAATTGGTTCCGCTACGCTGGTGGGCGCTGTAGCTACTATGTCAACCTCATCGCTGACCATTGGCACACACAACCTTTCCGCAGTCTATCAGGGAGATCACAAGTATGCCAGCAGCCAGGGAACAGACACGCATGAGGTGTTAAATCTGCCAGAGATCGATATACAAAGACCAGCCGGTTCTACTATCAGTGACGGAGGTACAGATAATATAGGTGAAATTCTATTGGATGGTCCAGTATATTTGCAGTACACTATATGCAACCAGGTAGGCGCGCAGTTAGTAATACCTGCTGGCGGAGTAACTGCCGCGAATATGAATAACTGCAGCAGTTTTAACGTAATTACCTCACTACCGCTGTATATCGATGCGGGCAACTGTAGTACGTTAGATATTTCTTTCATTATTGATAATGCTGGTCCTTTCAGTTTTGATATGGATGTTGCCAACAACGATGCCGATGAGAATCCGTATGATATTACTATTAGCGGCATCGGCGTTACGCCTGAGATGGATGTGCGGGGCAATGGCAATTCGATTGCTGATGGTGATGCTACTCCAAGCTGGACAGATTTTACAGATTTTGGTTATGCCAACGTCTATAATGGCACGGTTGATCATGATTTTGTAATTTACAACCTTGGTGCAGCAGATTTGCATCTGTCTGGGTCACCAATAGTAACAATCAGTGGTCCTCATGCTGCTGATTTTACAGTGAGAGTACAGCCGAATAATCTAGTACCTAAAAATGGTAATAATACTACTTTCTGGATGGTTTTTGATCCTTCGGCACCTGGAGTTCGCACCGCTACACTCAGCATTGCCAATGACGATAGGGATGAAAATCCCTATAACTTTAGCCTCAAAGGCATTGGAAGACAAGGACCCGAAATTGACGTGCAGCGTCCCGCAGGCACTAATATTGCTGACGGCGGTACGGATAACCTGGGTAATCAACTTATTGGTTCGGTTGATCTTGAATACTCCATCTGCAACTTTGTGGAGGATGGACCATTAACAATACCAGCAGGTGGCGTGATTGCAACCAATATGGTCAACTGCAGTGGTTTTACCGTGACTTCTACGCTGCCGATAAATATCTCTTTTGGTAACTGTGATATTTTGAAGGTCTCCTTTACTGTGGACGCACTTGGCGCCTTTAGTCTTGAAATGATCATCGACAATAATGATATGGATGAGAATCCGTACAATATCCTTATCTCCGGCGATGGCAGTCAGCCGACCAATATTGAGCTATCCGCCTTCAATGCTGAAGTTACCCGAGATGGCATCGTGCTTAATTGGACAACGCAAACCGAAGTTAATAATGCTGGTTTTAACATTTTCCGCAGCACAGAAGAAAATGGGACTTACGGTAAAGTCAATGAATCGCTAATTCAAGCGCAAGGCAATGCCATGAGTGGCGCTAGCTATCGCTATGTGGATAAGCCAGAGCAGATTGGCAATTATTATTACCAACTGCAGTCATTGACTTTGAACGGCGAGCCAACTTTCCATGGTCCAGTTTTCGCTGGTGTAACCGCCGTGGATATCCAGAAATATCTGGTTCCAGATAATTATTTATTATCACAAAATTATCCCAATCCGTTTAACCCTGAGACCACCATTGAATATTCATTGCCCAAAGCTAATTTTGTGGAGATAACTATTTATGATACCAATGGCAAATTAGTGCGCCAGTTAGTATCTGGACAGCAACAGGCTGGCAAGCACTGGGTGAAATGGAACGGTCGAGATGCGAACGGCGTTCTGGTGAGCAGCGGAGTCTATTTAACCATCATGAAAGCCGGTGACTTTAGGCAAATGAATAAGATGATTTTGATGAAGTAACTATTAATTACAGCCCCCCTTTGCCCCCTCTTTTGAAGCGGGGAAAGAAAGTCCTCCTTTTGAAGGGCAGATTGAAAGTCTCCCTGTGAACGGGAGATTGAAAGTCCCCCTGTGAAGGGGCAATCGAAAGTCCCCCTGTGAAGGCTTGTGCTCGAAGAGCAGGGATTTAGGGAGATGTAAAAATCAAATTAGGAGACCCAAAACATGAAAAAAACAATCAGCACAAAAGCAAAAAATCTGAAAAAGAAAAAATATGTAAAACCCGCCATCATCAACAGCACCAAAATCGAAACATTAGCGGGAACATGTGTGCAAAC
>CAZNDR010000080.1:0-11970 GCA_964571835.1 uncultured Cytophagia bacterium
TAGTTCCATCTTTTCTTAGCTCTATCTCCAGTTTTTTTTCTTCAAGAAACTTTTAAAAATTGCCAGCGTAAAAGCTGTTGATTTTTTTTATAGACAATATTACTTACCGTTCGGTAGATAATAATGAACCACAAGATAGTGGCTTAAATAAAATGCAAAATAATTTAACAATTTTATGCACATGCTTTTCTGGTTATCAGGATTAAAGAATGAAAGAGGTTGAAAGAATATTAACTAATGAGAATTCGACCAAAATTAACATTTTTCAAACTGCCGCCAAGCTTTTCGCTGAAAAGGGTTACAATGGTGTCTCCATGCGAGAAATCTCGGAGATGTCGCATGTTTCCAAACCTACTATTTATTACTATTTCGGCAGCAAAGAAGGTGTGTTCAAAGCACTGGTTAATTTTGGGTTGGAATACGGAACAGCCAAAGCAAAACAAATCATCGCCCTGGATTTGCCGGTTAAAAGTCGGCTGGTAAAACTAATTCAAAATCGATTTGACATTAGCTATAAGCATCCTGAATTTTCCAAGTTTTTTTTGCTGGTGTTTATGACCATGGAAAATCTTCCTTTTATTAAAGAGTTTAAAAAGCAGGCACAGCTTCATAGTAAAATCCTATCGGATTTAATTCAAGAAGGAGTTGATTGCGGCGAATTTGGCGCCGGCGCAAATCCGCAATTGGCAGTGGAAATTATCGGAGCCGTGCTTGGGCATTTTATCAGAAAACAACTAATGACCAAAAAAAAAATTCTCACCGATCAATTAGCAGAACAGGTCGTGGATTTGCTATTTAAAGGCTTGAATGAGTAATTTTTTAAAGATGGATTTTTTAAGTTGGGACGTTGATTGGAAAAATGGAGTACTGGAAAACGAGATGATCTTTGATGGTAAATTTATGTTAAGATGAGGTATTGGATTGTTCAATGAAGTTTGCGTGTGTGAAATGATAAGGTTGACTGTAATGGTGCCAAATATTATTGATTCAGCAATCTGGTACTCCATTAATCCTTTTATCTTTTGGAATAAATCTTAAATGTGCCCTTTGGACAAATTTTTCATGAAATCAATAATTAAAAGTTTAGCAGGCGGAAAGGATTCGATGACATTGGAGGCGAGCATGATTGGCAAAATAAAGTTATGGACAATTTTATTAATTGTGGTGTTAACAGCTTTATCAAGCTTTTCTCAGGACAAGTTGGTGCTCACCTTAGAGAAAAGCATTGAGACGGCGTTGCAGAATAATCCGGAAATTAAAATGGCAGAAAAGGAGTTATCAAAAGCCAAAGCTGGGGTAGTGGAAGCCTGGTCAACCGTTTTGCCGCGATTGGATGGATCAATAAATTTTCAGCACGCTTGGGACATTCAACGCAATACTATTCCCAATTTTTTAAAGACCATGCTGCGGCCGCAACCGGGAACGTTGCCGCCGGATTTGGAAGCAATATTTGTCGCTTACACTGATGTGATGCCGGATTATGTTCAATTATCATTTGGACTGGGAAATTCTCTGCTCTATGGGGCGACAGTCACTCAGCCGCTATTTTTAGGAGGCGCCGGCTTGGCGGGAATTCAAATGGCCTATTCAGGGCGGGAGGCTGCTGAACAAAATCTGGAAGAGAAGCGGCAGAATATTATTTTTAATTCGACCAATGCTTTTTATGCTTGTCTTTTAGCTAAAGAATTAGTAACCGTTCAAGCAGAAGCTTTGGCTCAAGCTCAGGCTAATTTTGATAATGTATTGAAAAAATATAAAGTCGGCTCTGCCTCTGGTTTCGACAAAATGCGAGCCGAAGTGGAGGTGGCAAATTTAAAACCCAGTCTCATCTCGGCAAAAAATAATTATCAATCGGCTATCACCATGTTGAAAACAGTGCTGGGTTTGCAGCGCGACCAATTGATCGAAATTGAAGGTGATTTTAAATATGTCGAAGATGATTTCGGCAAGCTGACGCTGGTGGAAATCGAGGAAATAGCCTTAAAAAATCGCCCTTTGGTTAAAGCGCTCTATGATCAAAAGCGCATCACAGAGAAAAGCATCGCGCTGGCGAGAAGCAATTTTTTGCCAAAGCTATTTTTTCAAACAGACTATTCATTCATGGATATGAGAAATAATTACAAATTCAGACATGCAGATGCCAGTAAAGGATTCACATCGGCAGTAAGTCTGCAAATACCGTTGTTCCATGGTTTTCAATCTGCCGCGCAATATCAAAAATCCAGATTGGATTATCGAATCATGATAGATACGGAAAAACAGGTTTTTGATGGCATCATCGCTGAGACAGAAGTTGCTTTTAACAAATACAACGAAGCAAAAGAAAAATATCTGTCCGCGACGCAAACAGTGGATCTGGCGAACGAGGCGCTGCGTCTGGCAAACATGATGTACGAAGAGGGCGTCAACACGCAATTGGATGTTATGAGTTCACAATTAGCTTTGACTCAGGCTAAATTGAGCTACATTAATTCACTTTACGAATATCAAATGGCGAGATACCAGTTGCGGAAAGCTACTGGTGAGCTAAAAGGAATTTTATGATAGGAGCCGAATCATGAAACGAATAATAATTCTTCTGATCTCCCTGCTGTTGTCAGCATTATTAATTATTAGCTGTGGAGGCAAAAAAACAGATGCGAACGAGGCTGAAGTGAAAGTGCCAGTGGCAGTAATGACTGTTAAATTAGGCGAGGTCGTTCAATCGCTGAACTATAACGGCGATATAAAGGCTGAATTTGAAGTTAGAGTTTTTTCCAAAATTCCGGATCGCATTGAAAAGTTCTTTGTCGATGTGGGCGATGTAGTACACAATGGGCAGCCAATCGCTAAGGTTGTTGCCACGACAATAGAACAAGCCGTGCGCCAAGCTGAAGCCGGATTGGTCTCGGCTAAGGCACAAGAGGCAAATTTGCGCGTTGAATTTGAGCGGGCTCAACGGTTGAAAAACGGAAACGCGATGAGTGAACAACAATTCGACGGGACCAAAACCCAATACGAGGCAGCAAAAGCGCTGTGGGAACAAGCGGAAGCTGGCCTAAAAACAGTCAAAACGCAACTGGACGATGCAACGGTAACTGCGCCGATTTCTGGAATTATCGGCAACCGTTATTTTGAAGCCGGCGACATGGCAAGCCCGGCGATGCCCTTAGTGACCGTTGTTCAGATGGATAGAGTAAAAATCATCTTTAACGCTACTGAAGAGGATCTGGGACGACTGGAGGTTGGACAAAAGGCGCTGAGCAAAATTAAGACTTATGGAAATAAAACGTTTGAAGGCAAAGTAGCTAAAATTAGCCCAGTACTCGATCCGCAGACGAGAATGGCTGAAGTTGAAATTTTGATTAATAATTACGACCATAAGCTGAAGCCGGGAATGTACACTCAAGTTGAAGTCATTACTGGGGTAATTGAAGAGGCATTGGTCGTTCCCCGCTTTGCCACTATCGAAAACACCTCACTGGAGCGGAATAATGGCGAAGACCAAGTGATGAAGAATTATTTTGTTTTTGTGGTTGATAGCAGCAAAGCTCAACAGAGAAAGCTCAAAGTGCGCTATGTCAATCACCGTTACGTAGCGGTTGATTCTGGAATTGTCGTCGGCGATAAATTGGTGATTGCAGGGCAGAACAATTTGCGTGATGGTTTGCCGGTGGAGATCGTCAGAGCGAAGGGTGAAGGACTATGAAAATAACAGAGATTTCCATAAAAAGAGGCGTTACTTTTTTTATGATTTATATGATTGCTGTCGGGTTTGGTTTATTTTCATTGATCCGTCTCAAACTCGATTTATATCCCGATTTAGAATTTCCCATGTTAGCGATTATTACCCAGTACACCGGCGTGGGGCCCTTTGACATCGAGACAGTAATCACTCGTCCGGTCGAGGAGACTGTTGCTTCGGTGGAAAATGTCAAGAAGGTTACTTCTACCACCGCTCAGGGCTTATCATTAGTCATGTTGGAGTTCGATTGGGGCTCGGATATGAATCAGGCTGAAATCGATGTTCGTAATAATTTGGAATTCTTGAAAGATGTGCTGCCCAATGATATTAGTCAGCCGATGGTCTTTGCCTTTAATGTATCGCAACAGCCCATTTTATATTTGGCAGTGGCTTCAGAACTTCACGGTCAGGCTGAGCTGCGGAGAATTTCCGAGCTCGATATCGAGCCACGACTGGAGCGGATTCCCGGGGTTGCCGCTTCATTTACCGCTGGAGGCATGCGTCGCGAAATTAAAGTTTTTGCTGATCCAGCTCGCATGCGGGCGCACAATGTTGCCATACAGCAATTAACGGCTGCTTTGCAGATGAATAATATGCAGCAGCCTTCTGGCTGGATCGACAACAAACAACAAGAGTTCACCATTCAAACGGCCGGCGAATACACCTCTTTGGAGCAAATTGAAAACACCAGTGTTACCGTAATCAATGGTTCAATAGTACACATCAAAGATGTGGCGACTGTAGTTGACGGTTTTGTCGAGCAACGACAACGAGTTTGGAATAATAACAAGCCGGCCGTGTTTCTCATGGTTCAAAAACAATCTGATGCCAATACGGTTATTGTCGCACGTAAAGTAATAAAACAGCTCAAACAGATCGAGTCTGAATTGCCCAAAGGCGTTCATATTGAAACGGTCATCGATCTTTCTGCATTTATCACCCGATCTATATCGAATTTGACCAGCACTGCCTATCAAGCAATCTTTTTGACTTTTCTGGTGCTTCTGTTTTTCTTGAGAAATATCCGAAGCTCATTGATTGTGGCGGTTTCTATCCCAATTTCCATGATTGTCACCTTTGCAGTTATGGATCAGGCGGGGATTACCTTGAATATCATCTCCATGGCAGGTTTGGCTTTATCTGTGGGCATGTTGGTGGATAATTCCATCGTTGTATTAGAAAGTATCTTTCGCCATCATGAGGAAGGAGAAAGCCTGAGAGAGGCGTCACTCAATGGGACGACAGAAGTTGCCATGGCTATTACTGCCTCGACATTAACGACCTTAGCGGTTTTTATACCAGTATTGTTCGTGCCAGGATTAGCGGGCGAATTGTTTAATGATATGGTTGTTACCATTTGTTTCTCATTGACTATTTCGCTCATCGTTGCGCTGACATTTACGCCCTTGCTGGCTTCACGATTTTTATCCTTTGCAGAAAAGCACCGGTTCTCTTTATATTCAAAATTAAGTGCCCGAATTGGTTTGTGGTTGGATAGCTTGCATGATTTTTATGACCGAGCTTTGACCTGGTCATTGGGACATCGAAAGACCGTTATTTTTACCTCATTTGCATTATTCATTCTTTCTATTTTCATTCTTTTCAGTTTAGGCGGCAATTTTCTTCCCGAAAGTGACCAAGGATATATTGCCATAGCCGTAGACCGAACTCCTGGCGTTAGTCTGGATGAAATGGAAAAGAGCATGAATCAAATTGATAAAATCATTGCTGATAATGTTCCTGAGGTTGAAAATATCTATTCCAGCTTCGGCCAGGGCGAGGGCATTATGGCGCTGTTTTCGTCCAGAAATTCCAGTGAGGGAGATATCACTCTTCGTTTATCCAAATTAACCGAACGAAAGCGCAATATGTTCGAGATTCAGGACAGTCTTCGAGGACGTTTATCCAATTTGCCGGACGTGGATGCCCGTTTTGAAGATCGCGGGCAAACGGCGATGATGGGAGGCGGTTCTGATATTATGGTGAAAATTTTTGGCCATGACCTTAGCGTAGCAGAGGCATTAGCCAATGAAATAGAGCAAGCAGTCAAGGGGATAAATGGCATCGTTGACATCAGATCGAATGTTCGTGAAACGACGCCGGAATTACGGATCAATTTAGATCGGCATCGCATTGCGGACTTAGGATTAAGCACCGCCCAGGTCGGCCAGGTGATCGGCACCAGCATTTTGGGCACCGTTGCCACACGTTTCCGCGAAAAAGGCGATGAATTCGATATTCGAGTTCAATTAGCCAAAGAAGCACGAACGAGCAAAACAGACATTGAAAATATCCTAGTCATGACGCCAATGGGCAGACAGATTCCATTACGTTCCCTGGCTTCAGTGGAATTTTCTAAAGCTCCGCAGGAAATAATTCGGGAAGACCAGGAGCGCATGGTTACAGTGAATATCGACATTTCAGGAAGAGATGTGCGCAGCGTAACACGAGATGTGCAAGCACGATTGAGACAGGTAAGCATACCCAATGATTTCCGAATCGAAATTGGCGGAGTGGCGGAAGAACAACAAGAATCTTTTATGTATCTTGGCATCGCTTTCTTGGTTGCTATCCTCTTAGTGTATATGGTGATGGCATCGCAGTTCGAATCTTATTTATCACCATTTATTATCATGTTTACTATCCCACTTTCATTAATCGGTGTGGCATTTGGCCTGTTGCTCACTGGCACAGATATGAATGTGATGGCCTTGATCGGCGTGATTATGTTAGTTGGAATTGTAGTCAATAACGGAATTGTGCTGGTAGATTACACGAATCAGTTGCGGGCGCGCGATTTAGAGTTGTTCGATGCTATCAAACAAGCCGGGAGAATTCGTATGCGTCCTGTCTTGATGACGGCTCTGACAACCATTTTTAGCATGCTCCCGCTTGCCCTTGGCTTAGGCGAAAGCGGCGAGAGTTGGGCACCATTAGCACGCTCCGTAATGGGCGGCTTAACCGTGGCGACAGTTCTGACTCTTATTGTCGTACCGGTAATCTATGTGATTTTGGCCAGATTGTCGATTTGGCTAAAAGAAAAACGGTTAGCCAGAAAAGCTGCCCGAGCTGGACAGGGAATTTTTCAGACTCCTTAAGTTTGGCTTGGTTTCAATTATATATTTTAGAATGAAATTGTTTTATGAAGCCAGCCACAAAGAAACCTTGCCCAGTGTCTTATTCGTGACTATTCTTTTAGTCAGTTGGCACTATAATCATAGGCAAGACAAAGCCAATATTAAAATAAAAAAAGTGTTGACTTTTAAAAAAAAAATCGTTATAATAATTCAAACTTATTGAATTAAAAAATAGTCTATTCCTAATTAATTACTAACCTTTATGGAGGGAACGAAAGGATGATAGAATATTTTATTAGAGGCGGATTTTTTATGTGGCCGATTTTGGGTTTCTTTATTTTTGGCTTGATAATTTCGTTTGAAAGAATGTGGACACTAATGAGAGCCTCCGTTAACACGAGAAAATTTTTGGGCAAGGTTCAAACGGCATTAAGAGAGGGCGGTGTCGATTCTGCGAAAGAAGTTTGCCAAAATACGCGTGGCCCGGTCGCCTCTATTTTTCATGCCGGCCTGGCACGGATGGAACATGGAATCGAACAAGTGGAAAAATCTATCATGAGTGCTGGCTCGATTGAAATGGCTTTCCTTGAACGAGGATTGGTATGGCTTTCTCTGGTAATCAGTGTGGCGCCGATGTTAGGCTTTTTAGGCACTGTACAGGGCATGATTATTGCGTTCGATGATATTGCCGCGGCAAACGATATTTCTCCTCAAATTGTTGCCAATGGTATTGCTATTGCTTTGTTGACAACTTTATTTGGATTAGTGGTGGCAATTATCATTCAATTCTTTCATAATATCTTTGTCTCTCGGATTGACAAGTTAATTATTGATATGGAAGAAAGCTCTGTCGAGTTAGTTGACACTTTAGTTGATATGAACAAAACTAACAGCTGATCTTTTTGCTGGAAAGGTACAACCTTATGATGGTAGAAAAGAGAAAACCGAAAAGGGCAGTAATTCCACAGACTTCAATGGCTGATATTGCTTTTCTCTTATTATTGTTTTTTTTAGTGACGACCACTATTGATGTGGATAAAGGAATTGGTTTAGTACTTCCTCCAAAGGGTGAAATCAAGGCGGTCGCTAAAAAAAATATTTTGAATCTGTTGATAAATCAAGAAGGAAAAGTGATGATTGAAACCGAGATTGTCGATATTCCGATGATTAAAGGGATCATTCAGCGCAAATTAACGGAAAACCCAAATCTAATTATTTCAGTCAAAACCGACAACCAGACGATCTATCGAGATTATGTACGGGTTTTAGATCAGCTAAAACAAGCACAAGCAAAACGTATTTCAATCGCCGAGCCCGAAAAATAATATTTAATCAAAGGGCAACATTTAAATAGTGAAAAATGAGGAGAATTTGAGTTGTGAAATTTTCAAGAAAAAGTGGTGTATTGGCAGAAATTCCTACGGCGTCATTGCCGGATATGGTATTTTTGCTAACGATCTTTTTTATGGTTTCATCAACTTTTAAGGAATTCCGAGGAATTCCCGTTAGGCTACCACAAGCGAGGCAAATTGAAAAATTGCCCGGCAAGCGAAACATCGCCTATATTTATGGAGACGATAAAAATCGCATCATGATTGACGATAAATTTGTAAATACAAAAGAAATTGCCAGTATTTTATATAAAAAATGTACAGATCCGTTGATGCCATTGCGAGTGGTTTCTTTAAAAATTGATGAACGCGCCAGTATGGGATTTGTATCAAAAATTCAGGAGGAATTGAGAGCAGCCGGAGGTGCTGCCTTGAGTGTCAATTATTCAAGCAGAACATCAAGCAAGTGAGGTGAGCAAATATGGCTATAAAAAAGAATCCAAAAGTCGATTTGCGATTGAAATTCCGACGAGTCATGGAGATTTCCGCAATTGTGGCTTTGCTGCTGTGCATCCTTCTTCTTCAAGGGTTCAGCAAATTTGAACGAAAAGAGAATGCTCAAAAAGTCGTGACCTCCAAAATTGAAGTAGCAGAGATTCCGCAGACTCAACAGGAGAAATTGCCGCCGCCGCCATCTCGCCCTGCCATTCCTATTGAAAGCGAAAGTGAAGATATCCCTGATGATGCAACCATTGAGGAAACAAATATTAATTTTGATGAAGTGCCGCCACCTCCGCCGCCACCACCGGCCGAAGAAGAGGATCAGATTGTTTTCATCCCTTATGATGAGCCTCCGCAGCCGATTGGCGGTTTTGCCGCCATTCAGAAAGAGCTGGAATATCCTGAAATCGCCCGCAAGGCTGGCATTGAAGGGACAGTGATTATTTATGCAAAAATTAGTACCACCGGTGATGTCATCAACACGAGAGTTGTCAAGCCTCTCGGCAATAGCGGCTGTAACGAAGCGGCTATCAAAGCCATTAAAGCAGTCAAATGGAAACCAGCTATGCAACGTGATAAAGCGGTTATGGTATGGGTGAGCGTACCGGTTAAATTCAAATTAAGATAAATAATCCTTTCGAAAAGAAAACAATGGCGAAGCGGTATATAGTTAATATACCGCTTTTTCTATTTATGTCCAGAATAATAGCTAAAAATTTATCATTTTGGGCCATTAGCATCTTGGCTTGGGGGTGGGGGCTGAGTTGTTTCAATCCATTTGCTCCGGAGCTGGTGGATTCAACTGATAAAGAGTTGATTATCACTGACCAAAAATCACCAGATGAAGTATTACAAAATTTCCTATATGCTTATGTTTTTAAAGATTCAGTATTATACAGCGACCTGTTAGATAGTTCGTTTGTGTTCATCTATTTTGATCCTGATGTAGAATCTTCGGGGCGATTTGTGAGTTGGGGAAGAGATATTGACTTGAAAACTACTGGCAGGCTGTTCAGGACTTTCGATATAATTGATCTGATTTGGAATAGTACGATTTATTCTTTTAGCGAAACAACTCGAGCCGAATATTCAAAAAGCTTTAATCTTTCCTTGATTAAAGATAATGAAACTGTGAACATCTCTGGTAACGCCATTTTTATATTCAAGAAATCCGACTTCGATGAAAAATGGCGCATTATTCAGTGGAAAGATGAATCTGATTTATAGGGAATACTTAGCAAATCCAGGATTTATGCTTCGGCTCTGTTTATTATGGCCTTGCTGAAAGGTAACCCCGAGCGAAGTCGAAAGGTGATCTTCCAATAGATTGGGAAAGGATTAAGTCATAGCCACCTTATCAGCAAAACCAACTATTTGGCATAGACTCATAAGTGGCGATAGAAGGAAAGCTATGATGAAACCAAAGCTTACAGATATAATTCTAAAAATCTAAAATGAAAATAATTTCTTGACAATGATAAATTGTTTACAGGGGGTGCATCGCTTTTAGGCAATGCTGCGATGCTATAAGGCATCTCACTCCTGATTAATTTGAAAATCAGATGTTAGGCTAAATTTCTTCATTTCATTTTAGAAATTTAAGCATAATTATTAAACCAAATTCTTCACTCATTTACCAAGAAGAGTAACTTCCAATTTAAATCTCCATTTGTGCAGATGCGCCTTCTTTTGAAAGAGTAACTGCTCTTGCCATCAATGAAAATTTCTGTCAGTTAAGTTTTGAAAATTGAAATGGAAAATGGTTGTCACCTCGCCGGAGGCAATGGCATCAAATTTTAAGCGCTGAATAAGTGCTAACAATTCCCTCTCAAATTGAGGCTGATCGACCGTTGACTCGATAACTCGCGCTGATTTGACGAAACCATTGGCCGCGATGGTAAATTCAATAGAAATTTTGCCACGCAAGTTGGGATTTTTCTTAAGATATTTTTCATAAATATATTGAATTTGTCCCTGACGCGCCAGCACCACATTCATAATTGACTGTTCTGTGCGCTGTCCCATTGCCTCTGAACTGCCAGTCAGTTTTTGAGGACGCACCAGCTCTACTTGTGCTTGCTTTGTTAGTGTCACTTGAGGAATGGGAGCGGTTTCGGTCATCGCATCAAGGAAGTTATTGATCCCGCCAGTACCACCGCTGCCGATCAATTGATCTAATGGATCGATTTTATCCTTGGTATTATTTTTGCCAACTTTGAGGTTCGTGCCGCCAAGAATATCATCCAACTGGGTAACAAGTCCCTTATCCACCAAAACATCAACAATGGAACTTGCTTTTCCGCTTATTGAACCGGTACTGCCAATGAGCCCTAAAAGTCCAGCCGAGGCAGCAGGATTGCCGCGTCGTTCACTACTGCTGAATGGCGACGTACTTCTATGGTTGCTATTTGGCTGATTGTTGTCGCTTTTATGAGCTGGTTCTTTTACTTCTTTTTTATCGCCATCGCTTGCCAATCCTGAAGTCGAACTAACATTTGATAATAATTCCTCCGGCGGCTTAATAATAAATTTTGCAAGCCGCTCCGGCATTTTCTCAATATTAAATTTCTTATTGACACTAATTTTGTAATCTTTTAAAGTATAAATCATAATTACATTGACTACAAACAATGTCAAAAAAATGAACTTAAACAATAAATCAGACGACATCGATTTAAAGGTCGCCCGTGTCCATGAGTATGCCGGATGATGTACAGCGATTGTTGGTCTGCTTTTTTCTATATGCTGAAACGAAAAATCGATTTTCGTATCGCCAACATTAAGGTATCCTAATTTATCAGGGATCAATTTGAGCACATAAACATCTTTTTTGCGAGGCAGGACATCATGTTTTACTAGATCCACTATTTTTAGCGTTGATCCATCCATGGTCACTTCACCATCTATGAAAGGCTTGATGTTGATTTGAAAAGTGCCATTTTTTTGTGCGAACAAGATGTGTCGTCTGGGATAATCGGTACCGTAAAGGATAAGGTCGTTTTTGCCGCTTTGGCCGACGGTAAATTTGCTGCCGCTGTCCAGCACAAATTGCCGCGTTTGATTTGATCGAGTTACATTTAAGACAAGAGGTTTAAAACTTCGAGGCATTTAGATATATTCGTTTAGATTAATAATTATCATTTATTAGTTATTAATAATATGAATGACCAGTTGAAAAAAATCAAATGAAAGGAAGGGCTAAAGCCTAAAGAATTGGTTGGGAAATTAACAGATCTCCGTTCAAAAGAACGGAGCTATTCACTTTTCATGAATAGCTTCGCTATTTATGGCGGAGAAACTTATGAAATCCGAAATCACGTGGGCTTTAGCCCAATCA
>CAZNDR010000081.1:0-11882 GCA_964571835.1 uncultured Cytophagia bacterium
GGACGGCTTAATAACTGCTTCAGCAGTTTTAATAATGCGTAAATTCTCTCCAATTGACAAATGAACCCGACAAGAATTTATGAAAAAATACACTAAAGGTGTGAGTTCAAGAATAGCTATGTACCTTGTGATCGGATACGCTGGCTTAATATCAACATCAAAATTATAACCGCTTTAGCGGTTTCTTTCAGAACTCCTTTTTGGATTTTTAAGCTTAAAAAAAAGCATTATTAACTTTTAAGCAAAGCTTATTTACTTTTTTGTTCGTGTGCTATAAAATTAAGAATTTAATTTTTCTCTTTTGGAAGAGCCTTTCAGTGCCTGCGAGTATTTTCGTGGTTGAGTTTCTTGTTCAAGTGCATTATTTGAGATAAAAAAAATCGCAATATATCAGAATTGGCAAAAGCATCGCCGGATATCTGTCCATCCTGTCGAGCTTTGCGAGCGCACCTTCTGTTTTTATTTCGTTTTTGCGATAGGCTTGGGGCATATAAGGATATGCGTTCGGCGCTTGATCAGGTTTATCACAGTTGGGTGCAGAAAAATAAGCAGAAAGAATTTGAATTTATGAAAAATCACCGGTCAGATAATTGGTCTGGCCATCGAATCGTTTGCCGCCATTCGACAGACTTCATTTCATTTCTCTGTTTCTTCATGGCTATGTTTCTTGTCGTTAGCGCTTACTCCCAGGGGAAAGGCGCATTGGATATTCCGCACTTGCAGAAGCACGGTACAGCAACCCAACTCATCGTTCATGGTAAACCATTTCTGATGATCGGCGGCGAACTGGGTAATTCCAGCGCCTCAGACTTGTCATATCTGAAGCCTATCTGGCCCAAATTAGTCCAGATGCATTTGAATACTGTGCTTGTTCCAGTCTACTGGGAATTGATCGAACCAGAAGAGGGCGAATTCAATTTTACCTTGATCGATAGCATTATTTATTCTGCCAGGCAACAGAACCTGAAGTTGGTACTGCTTTGGTTTGGCACGTGGGAGAATAGCATGTCGTGCTACGCGCCATTGTGGGTGAAGACGAACCAGCAGCGATTCCCACGGGCACGGACCCAAGATGGGAAAGCGGTAGAGATCCTTACACCATTTAGCAAGGAGAACCAGAATGCGGACGCTTTCGCCTTTGCCGCATTAATGAAACATCTTCGCAACGTTGATGGTAAAGAACATACAGTCATCATGATACAGGTAGAAAATGAAATCGGCATGATTCCCGATGCTCGTGATTATTGTGATGCTGCAAACCAGGCTTTTGCCGGACCTGTTCCGTCAGCGTTCATCCGCTACTGGCAGCAACATAAAGCCCGATTGATTCCAGAGTTTAAAGATAGGTGGAGCACTAGCGGCTTTTCATCAGCCAGAACGTGGGAAGATGTGTTTGGAAAAGGATTGCCTACCGACGAGATATTTATGGCCTGGCATTTTGCAGTATACACCAATGCCATTGCTGGAGCCGGCAAAAAAGAATACCCATTGCCTATGTATGTAAATGCGGCGTTAATCCGTCCCGGTTACAAACCGGGGCAATATCCCAGTGCTGGCCCATTGCCACATCTTCTGGATGTATGGCGCGCCGCAGCGCCAGAAATTGATTTCCTTGCGCCTGATATTTATTTTAAAAATTTTGCTGAGTGGTGCGAAAAGTACGACTGCTCCGGCAACCCACTTTTTATTCCAGAGGTAGCAAACTCTCACAGTCTGGCTAATGCCTTTTATGCGTTCGGCCGGCACAATGCCATGGGTTACTGTCCGTTCTCGATTGAATCGCTCGATCATCCTGAAACCAATCAAGTCTCACGCGGATATCGAGTACTGCGGCAGCTTGAGCCGCTCATTCTGGCAAATCAAGGCAAAGACCGAATGACTGGAGTGTTGCTCGACAGTGCCAATCAGCAGGTGGACGTGCAACTGGGCGATTATCGCTTCCGAATTCGCCATGAATACAGCTGGCCGTACGCGATGCGCCAGCAAGGCGAAACGCCCCGCGTTGGCGGCATGATCATCATGCTAGCGCCGGACGAATTTATCATCGCCGGTTCCGGTATCGTCATTACCTTTGAACCATGTCAGGCTGATGGTTCTACAGCTGGTATCGGCATCATGGACGAAGGTTGCTTTGTCGACGGCGTTTGGACGCCGGGACGCCGCATGAACGGCGATCAAAGTCATCAAGGAAGACACATGTACCTACCCGGTAATGGATATGGTATTCAAAAGGTAAAGCTATATACGTTTAAATAATGGGCATGGCGATATGACAGCGAAACTCAAATACCTAATCGTGTTTTTTTTTATATTGGCAGCGACAGCCGCCGTTGGCCAGCTAAGGCTACCCAGACTTATCAGTGAGGGCATGGTTTTGCAGCGAAATAGGCCGCTGAAAATCTGGGGTTGGGCTGTCCAAAACGAAAAAGTTACCGTCGTTTTTATGGATTCAACCTATACCGCTATCGCTGATGAACACGAAGAATGGGAGATCATGCTGCCAAAACTGAACGCTGGTGGGCCGTATGAAATGCAGATCGCTGCTGCCGACTCCATTCTTCGAATCAGAGATATCTTGATCGGCGAGGTATGGGTATGCTCTGGCCAATCGAACATGGAATTGAATATGCAAAGAGTCAGCCCATTATATAAAGCTGAAATCGCTGCATCCGAAAATCCGAATATCCGATATTTCGAAGTCCCTGACAAATATAATTTCAGCCGTCCAGAGAAAGATATTTCTTCAGGGCAATGGGAGCAGGCAAATCCAGAAAACGTATTGCATTTCTCGGCAGTATCGTATTTTTTCGGAAACGAGTTGTATGCTAAATATCAGCTTCCGATCGGTTTGATTAACTCAGCATTGGGCGGTGGGCCAGCACAGGCATGGATGAGTGAAGAAGCGCTTAAACAATTTCCTGAATATTATAACGAAGCGCAGCGATTTAAAGATAGTACGTTAGTAAAGCAAATTCAGAATGACGACCGTGCCAGGAGAAAGGCGTGGTATAATCATTCAAGACAAGTCGATGAAGGTTATAAGAATCCAGAACAGCCGTGGCATGGCTTGGATTATCATCCATCAGACTGGCCTGTCATGCGCATCCCCGGTTACTGGGCAAACGAAAGCCTAGGTTTGGTAAATGGCGTTGTTTGGTTTCGAAAAGAGATAACCATTCCCGCCTCCATGGCTGGAAAACAGGCTCAACTTGATCTTGGTCGAATAGTCGATGCGGATTCCACCTTTATAAATGGCATTTTTGTTGGCACGACAAGTTACCAATATCCGCCAAGAAGATATACTATTTCACCAACAGTGCTAAAAGAAGGTAAGAATGTCATAGTAGTAAGAGTTATTAACGAAAGAGGCAGAGGTGGATTTGTCGAAGATAAACCGTATGAATTAATTGTCGGAAGCGAGCGGATCGATTTGAGAGGAGACTGGCAATATCAGCTTGGCGCTAAAATGGAACCTTTACAAGGAGAGACATTCATTCGCTGGAAACCGCTGGGCTTATTCAATGCTATGATTTCGCCATTACTCAATTATCAAATCAAGGGGGTAATATGGTATCAGGGTGAAGCAAATGTATACCGGCCTATGGAATACCAACAGCTTTTTCCCGCATTAATTACAGACTGGCGGAAGCATTGGAATCAAGATGAATTTCCGTTTTTATTTGTCCAGCTACCTAATTTTATGCCTGCAAAGCCCGAACCATCTGAAAGTAACTGGGCATTATTGCGCGAATCGCAACTAAAAACATTATCCCTACCAAATACAGCCATGGCTGTCGCCATTGATATCGGTGAATGGAACGACATCCATCCGCTAAAGAAAAAGGAAGTGGGAAAACGCCTGGCGCTGGCAGCCCAAAAAGTAGCTTATGCTGACGACCAGGTGGTTTTTTCTGGCCCGATTTATGAATCAATGAAAATTGATGGAAATAAAATAATATTGTCCTTTACGAATATTGGCAGCGGTCTAATGGCAAAGGGCAGCGGAGCACCTAAAGGATTCGCAATATGCGGGGCAGACAGGAAATTTATCTGGGCCCAGGCAAAAATTGAGCGCGATAAAATCGTCGTGTGGAATGACACTATTTCCCAGCCAGTGGCAGTGCGATATGCCTGGGCTGACAATCCAGAAAGCGCGAACTTATTCAATGCAGAAGGTCTGCCTGCTTCTCCGTTTCGGACCGATGAGTTTTAGGTGGAACTGTTTTGGGAGTCATAAAGCAAACCTCTCCATGCATAGAAGCATGAGGCACGGCAAAGATAAATGACACGCTGTGGATAAAAAGAAAAGTAAACGATCACGGGCATATATTATCAAAAAACTGATCCTCCACCCCCGCTTCCTTAAAAAAAAGAAGCAGACTTTTTCTCCCTCTTTTTTTGAGAGAGGGTGACTAAGAGGGTGAGTTCGAGAATAGCTAAACACCATGTGATCGGCTACAAAAAGAAAGACCAATAATTAGCTAACTATGCCATAAGGTAATCGATCTAACAATTTGGATCGTGATAAGGAAAAGCATAAGCTTCAGAATAAAATCCACCTAAATTTCTAAAACCGATTTGGATTTCAGCATGCTTGCCAGCTAATTTCAAATATTTATGGAGTGAATTGACTGAGTCAATTCATGCAGTGAAACAGTCACTGCACTCCACAATTTTTCAGTGACTTAATGCCTGTAGAATAATTTCATTTTAGAAATTTAAAATCCATTTAAACTTTACGTTCAGAAAAGGATCACCATGAAGTTGAAAAGACAAAATCAAAAGTACTTCCACTTTAAAGCTGGATTTCTCTCTCCATTTTTTGTAATGATTTTGTTGATGAACTATCCAGCGCAGTCATTCGAAGTTAGTGGAACTGTTTTTATATCTACGGTGCCGGTTCGAAATGCCTCAATAACCTTTATCGACAATAGTGATACCGCCAGGCAATTCACCTCACTGACCAACAGTTTCGGTGAATATTGCTTGAGCCTTCTCACGTCAGTCAAGCAGCAAAATTATCCGCCTAAAGATTTTGATTTGGAACAAAATTATCCCAATCCGTTTTCAGGGGCAACGGTTATTACCTACCGGCTACTTGCACCATCGGAGGTACAGCTCACCATTTTTGACGTTCTCGGAAGAGAAGTCAAAAAAATCTACCTTGGCGCAAAGGCTGCCGGCGCTCATCAATTATTTTGGGACGGTGAGAACGACGCCGGTGAACGAGTGGCTGCAGGAGTTTATTTCTATCAGATAAAAGCTGAAAACAAAAGGCTGGTGCGGAAAATGATGGTGGTTCCGCAGGTCAATCAGTTTGCGGTATCAATTAGCAATAATCTTTTTTCTCAAAATTCTGCAGTAGCAAAAAGGACAGTGGCATCTGCTCAAAATGAATATACCGTTCGAATTGAAAACACGGAATCGACCTTTCCTGTTATTGTTCCCAAAGTCATAAATAATGTGCTGGTTTCAGAGGACGCGGTTATAAATTTTACTGTGGAGGATTATGTAAGTCCAGACGCTGCTTTGGTTTTTTTGGACAGCACACAACAGCTTATCAGGGGATTCGGCGCAGCGAATATCCTGCCGTGGCGGCCAGATATGACCGCCGCAGAGATCGAAAATGCGTTTGGCACTGGAGATGGACAGATCGGTCTGACAATTCTTCGCCTTCGTTTACCGTCAGATACCAATGGTTTTAGTAGCAATGTTCCCACTGCCCGAGCCGCTTATTCCCGTGGTATTACGATTATCGCCTCACCCTGGTCGCCGCCTGCCAGCATGAAGACCAACAATAACATCGTTGGCGGCAGGCTGCGCGAGTCACGCTATGCCGATTATGCTGCCCATTTAAAATCCTTCGCCGATTATATGGAGAGAAATGGCGTCCCCTTGTTTGCCATCTCGATTCAAAACGAACCGGATGTCCAAGTAACCTATGAGTCGTGTGATTGGAGCGCCGCAGAAATGCTGAAGTTTGTCAGAGAAAATGCTCAGGATATCGGCACAAAAGTTATGGCACCGGAATCGTTTAATTTTAATCATGCGATGTCGGACCTGATACTCAGCGATTCGACCGCCGCCTCACATGTTGCCATCATTGGCGGGCATATCTATGGAGGCGGGCTCAGTAGCTATCCTCTGGCAAAGAGCAAAAGCAAAGAGCTCTGGATGACCGAACACCTGGATACCGATACCTCCTGGACAAAAGTGTTAGCCACCGGCAAAGAGATAAATGACTGTATGCTAGCTGGGATGAATGCATATATTTGGTGGTATATCGTCCGGTTTTACGGTCCGATCAAGGAGGACGGAAAGGTAAGCAAGCGCGGCTATGTGATGTCGCAATTTGCACGTTTTGTGCGTCCCGGATATACTCGAATCTATGCCACGCAACGTCCCCAGAGTCAGGTGTACGTCACTGCTTACCGGGGTGATTCAAAGGTGGTCATTGTGGCAATAAACCAACGATCGCAAGCTGTAGCACAAACCTTTGTTTTA
Source organism: uncultured Cytophagia bacterium (assembly GCA_964571835.1). Classification (GTDB taxonomy): domain Bacteria; phylum Zhuqueibacterota; class Zhuqueibacteria; order Thermofontimicrobiales; family Thermofontimicrobiaceae; genus CAZNDR01. The sequence continues at coordinate 6,505 of CAZNDR010000081.1, forward strand.
AAGGACGGCGATGCCGTCAGTTTCACGCCTTATGTGACCTCGAAGACAGAAAATGCCGCTCAAAAGGATGCTATTTCAACGCTTTTAGCCAAGTTCAGCGCTACGTTGCCACCTTCGAGTGTAACAACGTTCGTGTCGCCATGATAGGATAATATACTTCAGTGCAATTGACAGATCAATATTGTCATAATGATCTGAATGACCAGATGAAAAAATAGACGATTTAAATATTTAAAATTTCTCACGGATTTTGCCTGCCGGCATATTCGCTGTGAAGTCAAGCTGATAGCCTACGTCTCGACTCTTGGCGCAAGCATAAGGTTAGAGAGATAAATGCACTTTATCAATAGTTACAAAGCCACAGGGATAAGACATGAGAAATCAAATTATATCCGATGAGCCTTTTATTTTCTTTTGTAGACCGTAGTGGAAAAACAAATCTATCAGTTTAATCCTGTTGGCTCATTATTTTTCCATCAAAGCACGAAGTTTTGAGTGGGTACAAAACATGGGGCTAAACTTCGGCTACGCTCAGCATGACAGTGCTGAAATGTCACCCGGAGTCCTGATAAATCGTAAGGAGTGATGTCTCCCTTCACAAGTGCCACCCTATTGGCAAAACCCACGATTGGCGATGCACTCATAAGGTTTGGCTCGATTAAATTTTTGTTGCTTTTAAGGTTTGATACTCGAATAAAATAAATTTTTTGTTTTGCTATGCTCAAAGATTTTTGTTTGTTAAATCAAAATTGGCACCCAAGATTTTATCGCTTATTCTGTAATCAAGTTGAAAACTATTCTCTTGAGCTTGATGTCAATGTGATTGATGGCTAATGGCTATTTCGTCAACTAGTCATTCAAATTAATAATTCATGTCAGAGTAAACTGATCTGTGTTAACTGGAGAAAAAATCATGGTCAGAATGAGCGTGCTCCTGTCTACCTGTCTGTTGTTATTACAGCCTGGCCACGGCCGGTCGCCATCATTTCAAACTTACCTGAATCCGGTTTTCCCCGGCGATCATGCCGACTGTACATTAACCAAAATCGGAAATCATTTTTATACAACAGGTTCTTCGTTTAATGTTACGCCAGTCATTTATCATTCCACCGACCTTGTCCATTGGGAAGCGATTGCCCAGCCGGTTAGCGCTTGCTGGCCGGGCTATGGCGATGTTCCGGGCGGCGGCTGTTGGGGAGGCCAAATGGTGTTATATGGCGGCGAATATTGGCATTTCTTTTCTCGCGCCAATATTATGTATTTTGTGAAGGCAAACGATCCGACAGGTCCCTGGAGTATGCCGGTAAAAGTGAACACTCCGTCGACGCTGCCTTATGGTTTGGGATATGATAATTCCATTTTTATTGATAATGATAACAAATGGTACATGGTGGTGAAAAACGGGAAACCGAATAACGGCATCGTTGAACTGAGCGCTGATGGCCAGCCAACGGGCGTTGTTTATAATCTTGCCTGGTTAAATCCCGATCCGGCTTACCCCTACAGTTGGGCCGAAGGCCCGGTGATGTGGAAATGTAATGGCTACTATTACTATTCGTTTGCCAGGGATCTTGGTGGCGGGCAAAAAGTCATGCGCAGCAAAACCCTGACAGCTGATCAGTCAGCGTGGGAAATGTTGGGCGATTTTTTCAATGAAAGCGATCCCCACAAAAGCACTTCGCTTTTCACCAGTCCGAATCATGCCTCGCAGGCGATAATGCTCGACGACAGCACCTCCTGGATCATTCATCCGCTTTATGCCAAAGGCGAATGGAAAGGACAGGGAAGACAGGGGCTGTTAAATCAGGTTCGTTACGACGCCAATGGCAAGCCGGTAGCGGATTATCCCATCAGTCAATCATTCACAGCGCCCAAATTGCCCAGCAGTGGAATTCCGTGGATGGTGCCCAAATCCGACTTTTTCTTATCGGATCAATTGCATCCGGAATGGTCGTTTTTAGGTTATACTGCTGCCAATAAATGGTCGCTTACCGAACGCCCTGGCTGGCTGCGGCTAACAGCAAAAAGTCGTTCCAAAGCAAATACCGTCATTAAAAACGATGGCGAGCACAACTATTCGCTCATTACTCGTCTTGATTTCAGTGCAAAGGCGACGTCCGATGAAGCTGGGCTCTGGCTTTTGCGTGGCGACGAAACCATGTTTGTCAAACTGGTTAGCGTATTATCAGCGGACGGAAAAAAGATCATCGCATTCAGCTTTCAAAACACAAAATATGAATTGGAAAACAGGGTGGGCGATACGCTCTGGTTAAAGCTGGTCCGGATCAATCATAAAATCAACGGATATTTTAGCGGTGACGGAAACGACTGGACGCAAGTGGGCCAGTCAATTGATGCTTCAGTGATCGATTCTTATTCTGATTTTTCAACCTTTACCGGCACCCGGCAGGGACTGTACGTCAAGGGCAGTAGCGACGCCTGGTTTGATCTCTACCTCTACCGCGATGCCTACACCCCAATATTAGCCGAATGCTGTGCGAACCAATACGGTACCTGCCGGACATTTACGGGCTGGGAACATGTTTTGGATGACATTCATCCCAATGACTGGGCAATGTACGCTGGAGTCGAATTTGGAAACACTGCCGATTATAGAAAAACACCTGATTCGTTAAAAGTCCTCGCTGCTAGCGTCACGACCGGCGGCAGCATTGAAGTATGGCTTGACTCGCTGGATAACGGCGAGAAAATCGCCGATTGTATTGTCAGTAATACTGGCAATTTGAGAGCATGTCAACAATTTACCTCAGCCGTAAAATCCATCTCTGGTCGGCACGATGTTTATCTAAAGTTTATCGGCGCTGGAACTAGTAAACTGTTTCAGCTTCACTCGTTTTATTTTACAGCTAAGCGCGATACTGTGACAACCGGGATAAAACCTTCAGGCGTTGCTATTCCACTCCGCTTTGAGTTGCGGCAAAACTTTCCCAATCCGTTTAATCCGAGCACACAGATTAAATATTCGGTTGCGCAGTCGAATTTTATTTCGCTGAAAGTGTATGATATTCTGGGGAAGGAAATAACGACGTTGTTTGAAGGCGTTCGACCGGCCGGAAATTACCTGGCTTTATTTGATGGTGATGACTTGGCGAGTGGCGTGTATCTATGCCAGTTGAAGGCGTCCAATGGCGTCGAAACCAGGCGTCTTTTGTTATTAAAATGAGAACAGTCAATTCATCTGTCTCTGAAAGATTTTAAGACTCGATGACTTTATCATTATAATTAAAAGAAAAGCAAAAATATGAAATCAATTTACGACCAGAAAAATCGATCCGCGTTACAAAATCAGCAGGGTAGCCATGGGCACATTAGCTATGGCTTGTTTTGCTGCTGGCTTCTGTCATGTCTTTTTCTGTGTGTTATGAAAGCCATGGCGCAGCCTTCCGGCGGACCGTATGGGCCGATCCAGCAAACCTATCAACTGCCCACCAACGCTAATAAAATTTATTATGTCGCGCCTGACGGCAAAGCCGAGCAAACTGGCGAGTCAACTCACCTGCCGACAAGCCTGGAAGCAGCCATCAACCGAGTTCAGTCCGGGGATGCGATTGTCATGCGTGGCGGCATCTATCGCACGGGCAATTTAATCGTGAATCAAGGAATCACCATTCAGCCGTTTGCCGATGAGCAAGTCGTGCTAAAAGGAACTATGGTCGCCACCCAATGGGAGAATTGGGGCAATGGACTGTGGACGACGCAATGGTCACGCTTATTTCCTGCCAAGCCGGAGAACTGGTGGCAGCGCCACCGAGAAGGTAAAAAGACGCCCTTGCACCGCTTTAATAACGACATGGTGTTTGTGGACGGCAGATTTCTGCAATCTGCTGGCTGGGAAGGCGAGGTGGATGAGAATACCTTTTACATCGACTATGATGCGGGTCTGGTTTACATTGGCATCGATCCGAAGGACAAATTAGTGGAAATTACCGCCTTTGATATTGCACTGCTGAGGACGACTAAAGACTGTCAAGCCAGGCGGTCAGACGGAAAAGGCTGTACCATCCGCGGAATCACCTTCACCCAATATGCCTATCGTGCGCTGGAAATTGAAGGTACTGAGCCAGAAGGCTTATCGGCCGAGTCCGAACACGGCAAAGCTGTGGTGGGAACGACCTTGGAACACTGCACCTTTACCTACTGCTCCAGAGTCGCCGCTTATCTCCGTGGCGATCACCTGACGATACGGCACTGCCGCGTGAGTGATACCAGTACCGAGGGCATTTACATCATTGCCTCGAACGATGTGTTGTTGGAAAAAAATATCTTTACCCGAAACAATATTGAGAGCATCACCGGTTACTATCCAGCAGCAGTGAAAATTTTCAATCAATCCTACCGGGTAACCTGTAACGACAATCTGGTTTTTGATCTTCCCAATTCCAACGGCATCTGGTACGATGTTGGCAATGTCGATGGCGTATTCATCAATAACTGGGTCGAGGGTGTCGGTCGAATCAGTAAAACCATTGATACCAATCAGCTTTGGCCCAGCGATAATGGATTCTTTTTCGAAATCTCCAAAGGCGCAGTATGTGCTGGCAATGTTTTTATCAATTGTGATCATGGCTTGATGGTGCTTAATGCCTCGAATGTTCAGATCTATCAAAACACTTTCTTTAACAGCCTGGCGTGTTTTGGGCGTAACGCACGCACTGCGGCAGGCGATCATTTTGGCTGGCATCCCAGCACTGGGCCGGATGTCGACAAGCGAGATGGCCATATTTTTGTGAATAACTTGTTAGCAAGCGATGAAACTTTTGCCAGACCGTTACTGTTTGTCTGGCAACCGGTCTCGTTATGCCAATCACTAAATAAGCCACAACTGAAGCAACTCGATTACAATGTGTATGTCCGTGGCGCCGCTGCGAAATCATCGCCAATCATCTTATGGAGCCCCGCCGCTAACGAAAAGTGCCTGATCGGATTGGCATCGTTGGAGGAGTTTCACAAACTGAATCTAGACTTGGAAAGCCATGGTGGCGAATTTTTAGATTATCACGGTCCGCTATTTAAATGCCTGGAGTTGGGCAACTATCAATTATTGCCCACATTCCCGGGTTTAAAGACAGCCAGGCAATTGCCGCCCTCTGTCAGAACATTACTCAGTCCCACTCAGCCAAACGCTAGATACATTGGCGCGTATCCTCCGCTGCCATGATCTGTATATCGATTTCAACTCGTGTCATCTAATAATATGAATGACCAGTCAAAAAGCTGATTGGGCTAAAGCCCACGTGATTTCGGATTGCATAAGTTTCTCCGCCATAAATAGCGGAGCTATTCATGAACATTGAATGGGCCGGTTCTTTAGAACGGAGATCTTTTCATTTCCCCACCAATTCTTTAGGCTTTAGCCC
>CAZNDR010000082.1:0-9263 GCA_964571835.1 uncultured Cytophagia bacterium
CTCAATTCTATAAAAATAAATGCCAGGCAACACTGGATTGCCAATATTGTCTGTACCATCCCAAAATACTTGGTGCGAGCCGGGAGGCTTACCAGCCCTCATTAATGTCCTCACTTCTTGTCCGAGGTAGTTATATATTTTTAGACTAACCTGTTCCTGTTCTGGCAACTCATAAAAAATGACAGTCTTGCCTTCATGACTAATATTATTTCCTCCAGCCAAAGAAAAAGGATTGGGAAAATTTTGGTACAAATTAAATTGTATCGGTGCCGCTATTTTTTTATTAATAATCAATTGTGCTTTTGCTTTGAAAAAGATGTCATTATTCACATTGAACTTGTCAAAAGACAGCTCGCTCGCCCCTTGTTCTTGTCTTATGACTTTAAATTTTAAATTCAAAAAAGCCCCTCTTGGCTTGATTGGCGATACCGTGTAAGCGGCAATTCTCAATCTTCCCGGCTCATCATTAAAAATTATTTCAACCAGTCGACTCCAAGCTGTCCTTTCTATTTCTATAAATTTTAGATCGTCAGCTTTATAGCTAAAGTCTATTTCTACGGCTATTACCTCAGCCTCAGTGGTTATTTCTAATGGGATATCAATTGTGTCACCTGGCATGGCGACAACATCACTTAGTATCCTGTTTTGGTTTATCTCTAAGCCCTTACTAATTTTCACTTCCTCTGGCGTCCAGCCGCCGTCCACATCTCCTAATAAAATTCCGGTAAAATTTTGGCTTTCTTTATTTGAATTTAAATTTTCATGATGATAGCTTTCCGGCTCAAATTTCCATTCGCCTACATATGAAAATGGTTGTTTGGGCAAGCCAACAGAATATTGGGCTGTTAACGCTGCATCGAACATATAAATCCATCCATCTTTATTAACATCCGCTGCCACAGCTTCATATTCCGCTAAAGTCTTTAGCCCGACGGCCGCTTGCGCGGTCAAAGCAGCATCATAGGTAGTAATGGCAAAAGAGCCAATAGCAGAGCCCGCTGGTTTAGAGGCAGCCAAGTCATACGCTGCCGCTTGAGCTAAATTGATGTATTCATAATATCCGGCGGCATTGGTTATGGTATGTCCAACCTGGCCATGGGAGATATTAACATCTACGTTTTGTATTGGATAGTCATGAGCATAATATAAGGCATATCCTGATATTTTGTACGTCATTAGATTGGCACTGCTGGCACGGACAGCTTTCTCTTGTAATAATACACCATCACCATAGGGATAATCATCGCCGGTTCTAATCGGCTTGGTAATATAATTATTGTAATCTCCAGGGCCGGTAGCGGCTGAAATACCGGTGACAATCGCTTCAGTACCGGCTTTTAAATATACCTTACGATATAATCCTGCATTAGCAAGATCCACATTTGTTTGAAAGGAATTACTAATACAGCCAAGATTTATCCCCTTCTGAATTCCATAAGCCAATAAAGTGGAACCTGAAGTTTCCAAATAATTGCCGGCATCTCCGCCTCGGTCCAAAACCGTATACCACAAACCACTTGGCACATCTTGACATTGGGCTAAGCCAGAGACTAAATTCTGAAATATCAGGACTACGGCGCTGCGCTGAGGATGGTCAGTTGGCAAATATTCTAACAAATCAGATAGTCCACGCACTACCCAGCCATTACCGCGCGCCCAAAAACATGGCGAACAATTTTTCGGCGCAGTCGCCCAGGAAGCGGAACCATCCTCATCCCACCCATGATAAAATAATCCCTTCACAGCATCTTGCAGCCTCAAAGCATGTATCAATATCTGATTTGTGCCTTCGTTAAAATAGCGGACATCACCAGTAATGTGCCCCATTAAACCAAAAAAGCGTCCAACTCCGCCCAGGGTATCTACCCATAGCTGATCTAATAAGTAAGGTAAATGAACAAAACCACCTTCAGCCGTGCGCGGGTATTCGTTTAACATATACTCGGCTACCTGCGTGGCAGCTAACAAATATTTATTTTCTCCAGTCATTTGGTATAGCCAAATCAACATAATCCCAGGGATTATATCAGAAATTTCTATGTCCAAATTGCCATTCTCATCAACATGATTTTCCATTCTCGATCGCACAAAATCTAAGTATCTGGCATCGCCGGTAATCTCGTATGCTTTTGCCACGCCCCACATCAATTCTTCTAATTGCCAGTCGGTGATAGAAAAATTTTCTGGATGCGGATTCTTTGACAATATGGAATCTGATAACCGTATCAGCCAATCCTCATCATCAAGAAAAGCAGTAGTTATGGTGACGCGATCTAAATCTAATCTTCGTGAACCTTGACCATTGATGTAGGCAAGAGATAGCACATGATTACCAGCCAGGACCTGGCTCGAAATGGTGTAGCTCTTCCACTCAGGATCGTCCACCACAATCGGCCCACCTACTAAATTATCTATCTGCACTTCCATAAAAGGCCACTCGTTCGAGGCATAAGAACCTCGTGCAATCACTTCAAAAGAATAATACTCATTGCCTGAAAAATCAACTTGATTGGCAAGATAGCCATTCGTTGATAAACTCCAGCCTCCCGGAATGAGAACTCCACTCGTCTTGACTGCCATGCTTTCTGCCTCCAGCACTTGGCAGATCAGTTCCTGGACGATTAGAAGCTTAAAAAGCACAATAATATTAATAATAAATTTAGAAAAATTCACTGAGCTCATATTTTGATCCTGAGATTCATCAGACTTAACACAGCCCCTGAAGATTGATTAGCGTAATAATACAAGCCTCTTCATCTTCACAAAATCACCAGCCTCCAGTCGATAGAGGTACGTCCCAGCGGATACGTACTCTCCGTTGTTATCCCGGCCGTCCCACATAGCACGATAGGAACCGGCAGGTAGCTCATCGCTTAGTAATGACTTGACTTCTTGCCCCAAATAATTGTAGACCTTTAATCGAACCGTTCCACCTAATGGGATTTGGAATGGAATTATTGTGCCTCTATTATTTGAACCGAATGGTACGAAGAATGGATTAGGATAATTCTGGTCGATATCATAGGTCAGAGGTTTTTCTGATTCGCCTTCTATAGTAAGAACAGACTTTGCTGACATGAATACATTATCATTTAATTGAAATTGAGCCAAATTAAGCAGACTATTTTTTTGAGAACTGGCAATAACATAAAAGCTCAAAAATATTAATACGCCTGGTTCATTTATCGGCTGTGTGCCATAAGCTCCGACCCGCAACCGACCTTGCTCATTATTATAAAATAATTCCATTTTGTAGCTTAAATCAGTTTTTAAAACTTGATTAAATCTTAAGAGGCTGGGGTCATAGCGAAAATCGACAGCAGCAGAAATGAGTTCTTTATTTTTATCGACTTCTAAAGGGATGAGTATCTGATCGCCTTTTTGTGCCTTCATATCCGGCAATTTACTATATTCTTTTGTTGTCAAATATCTCTGCAAGGCACTGGATGGCGTCCAGCCTCCGTGAACATTCCCTAAAATTATGCCTGTGATCGTTTGATTAGTAAGGTCTGAACTTAACGATTCAATAAATAAACTGCTGGGAACAAATGTCCATTCAGCCACATGAGATTCTGGCCTTTTAGGCAATCCCACGGCATATTGAGCGATTAAGGCTGCATCGTAGGTATAAATTTCTCCATCTTTATTTGCATCAGCCGCTAGTTTTTGAAAATCGGTTAATACTCTTATGCCAACAGCAGCTTGGGCGGTCATAGCAGCGTCGTAGGTTGTTATCGTAAGATCTCCAATATCAGTTTCCGCCGGCTTCGAAGCATTAATATAATAATCTTCATCAGCTATTAGATCTAAAAATTCATAGTAGCCGGCTAAATTGGAAGTGACCGTCTCCGCTAAGGCTCCCCACAAATTAACCGTTGCCTCGTTAATTGGGGCATTATTAGAAAAATAAAGCGTATTCCCTGAAACCATATGCTGAGCAGAGCTGCTTATAACTCGTAGCATTAAATAGGGAGGATGTGATCCCTCTTTTGAACTCCAAGAAGTAATATTATTCTCTTGCATGACAATGCCAAAACTATAAGAGCCATTCATCTTTCCGAAAAGCTCAGAGGTCACATCAAATTTATACCAATTACCCGCACTCACCGGGCCGACATAATCATGAAATGTATTGCCATCATAATGTTTGGAGGGTTTATTGTTCCAGGTGGCTTGATTTTCGCTCCAATTTAAATCATCCAGCAGAGGATCTAATGCATAAATACCGCCGCCCCAGCTTCCACTTTCACAATAAAGATAGATAAAGGCTTCAATAATTATTTCTGATAAATTAGTTACATTAAATTTTAGGAATGCGGCTTTTTCAAATGCTGCGTGAGTTCCCCACTCCATATAAAAAGTGCCTCGCCAAGTACCACCTTGACCATCAACAAATAGCTGAGTGCTCGTGCCAAAATTTGTGTTCGGATTATAATAATCGATATAGACATCGTCAGCAACAGGTACATTAAGGGTATCAACTTTAGGGTAAAAAAGCGTTTTACCTCCTGATGCAGCGCTAACAGAGGTATTTATCCATCCATAGCCGAATGCCTCTTCGGCTTCAATGGAAATTGTATTGCCTTGCTGTTCAAAATATGATTTTATGACCTGAGCAACCGCCCATGGAGAAAAAGAAAAAATTAGTCCTAACAAAAATATTAAATTCCATCCCACTTTTAGGCAGAATCTCAAATCATTCTTCATCCTTTCATGCCCTTTTCCTTAAATATAATTCCCTAAGATGATTTAGACTATTAATGAATCATATCAATAATAATCCCAATTATATTGACTCTTGACATAAATAGGATTGCTCCATAACGATGGAAATGATCTGGGATTGGGCGCTATATTTTCGTACACTAAAATATAATTGGCATTAAAGCAGACCAATTCTTCGCGATAGTCGCCTAAAACATCACATGCTCGATAGCCAATCTCGCCGTACCCTAGCTCAGGCCGCATTAAAGTCACAAAATTGTTGTATTCATCATAAATTGCTGGACTTCTGTCTCTTCCCCATTCTTGACGCACCGATTCAAATCCTTCATCGCCTAACCACTGAATAGGATATGTTTCATAACTTGCCATAAATTCTGCAGAACCATCAAAAGTCCACAGCAGCGTTCCCGTCGAAGAGAAAAGCCTTTCGTCATTATCTGGATCCTGATAAGCAAATAACACTTCCCGACCCGGCAAATCCGGCCTCATCTCAGTTATCTTCACCGATTGACCATCAATATTACGAAATTCATCTTTGCGCCAAAGTAAATCTCCATTAGAAGCAAGCACCACATTTCCACTGGAATAAGCTATTTCTATACCCGGATTAGAGGGAATAATATCACCTGGGTCTATGCTATCGACATGATTGTTGCTATCAAAAAAACCATCTGGTTTTTGCCATTTAATTGAGCCATTTTCTTCTAATGTCCAATGGCCAAACAAAACTTCATCATATCCATCTTCATCGATATCGTAAACTTTAGGCCTGTGGCAGCCGGCTCTGGTTTCGCCTGACTGACTAGAAAATTCCCATAGTAATTGAAATAAGTTATTTTCATATTTGTAAGCTGCCAGTTTAAAGGGAACATATCCATCATAGGCAAGCTTGATGATAACATCTTGTGATTTGCTCAAGCCGCGCAAATTGGCAATCTGAGTCGCATCATAATACCAGCCATTTGATAAAACCGGCAATTGAAACGTTGATTCAACATTGCCAGTTAAGCCATCCAGCGAAGCCAAATAAGCTATATTGTTAATACAAACAATACCCACTACCTCAGCCATTCCGTCATTATCAATGTCGATGGGACGACAATAATAGGCACCATCACCAACATAACTCAATTTGTTCGCTGAGATCGCTGTCTCCCAGGTTAATGTGCCGCTATTGTCATAAACTGAGATATATGCAGAACCGGATATCACATAATCTATTTTACCATCATTGTTAATATCGCCCATAATCGGAATTCCGCCTTTATTGCTAAGTGCTATAACTTTTGATAATTGAACAATCGAGCTCGCTGTTAGCGCCGATGGCCCGCTATTGGATGGTACATAACTTGCCTCAGCCGTTAATATGATTTTATCAATATAAGTACCTGATGCCTCTGTCGATAGCGTAATTTTATGTGATCCTTGGGACAGATTATAAACAAAATCAACTTTTTTCCAGATCAAAGTTTGGTAATCAGAATAACTAATACTGTTCATCAGACCTTCGTCCATTGAGACCTTCACTGAGCAATTTTGGTTTGGAGCAGCTTTGCACCGTAGCCATAAATAATACGCACCATTTTGGTTAATATTTATTACGTAACTTGCTGTATCGTTCGTCAGGCCGTCTGTCGCGCACATCAGGCTGAGCAATTTAGCTATTAAGACGAATTCACTTATCTTTTTTGCCATTCCCCATCTCCAGATTTTTCTCGATAGTATTTGAATAGCAGACTTATCTTTCAATTTTTCAAGCCGGAAAAATTAGTTTGGCTGAAATACTGCTTGTAATTTTTTTCGTAATTGTATTATCTTCGATTAATTATCCACATTTATAATACCTACAAGTCTTAAAGATTGCATAAAAATAATCAGATGCTTTCATAGTCTTTACAAAAAAAACCAGAATATCAATCTTCTGGTTTTTTTTGATGTTATGCTCTAGCCTTTGAGGTGGCGACTCACGCCAGCCACGCTTTGATTTTCAAGTCATATCGCCGGCGAAAGCATTGATACACATTAATGTTTAAACAATCGTTTGTTGCCAAACCTTCAGTGCCAGCAGCACTTATTTGAGTAAGACCATTTTCTTTGTCTGTACGAACAAGGCACTTTCAATGCGGTAGTAATACACGCCAGAACCGACTAAATTACCATTCTTATCAACACCATCCCAGATCAATGAATGATATCCGGCCTCCTTAATTTCATTGGCCAAGGTGATGACCTCCTGTCCGAGCAAATTATAGATGCGAATGGTCACATGATTTTGTTCGGGCAATTGATAGCGAATATAAGTGCTTGAGTTAAATGGATTGGGGTAATTTTGTGCTAATTCATATTTTTCTGGTTTGGTGACGAAAATCTCGATCGGTTCATGCATTGCCTTTTCGCCAGTCAGAGTGACATCTTCCAGTTTGTATTTGTAATATTCACCGACCTTGACATTTCTATCAATATAAGTGTATTGTCGTGAAGCTGCAGGCGTAATAAGGGTGAAATTTATTTTTTCATATTCTATATCTTTGGCAGATCGACGATAGATATTGAAGCCAGCGTTGTTCGCTTCTGCAGTGGTTTCCCAGCTCAGTTCTATGCCCATTCTTTCTAAAACTTTGCCGGAGAAATTAGCTAATTCTACTGGAGTTTTCACCGATAATACCCAATCATGTTCGATGGTATCATACCCGTCTGAAACTTCTACTTTAACAATATGCCCGCCCACTCCTTGTTCAGAAACTTTGCAGTCATAATAATTTTTCATTGAAACAAGTAAATCGTCATTATACCAATGATAAGTTGGAGTTTCACCATCAGCATCAGATACTTGCACCATAAACCGGAATATCTCGCCGATGTTCAGATGACCAACAATTTGGTAGGCGATAGGTTCATAATTAATAATTTGCGGCAGCCGGTTGACATTTTCCACTTCAATTGTTGCGGCCTGATCGTCGAAACCGCCTTTATTATCCCAAGCCATAAAATGAACTATATGGGTTCCGGCTTGCGTGAAATTCGGTTTCCAGCTAAATTGGTGCGATGAGGTCGAATCGAAGGAAGCCCCATAAGGCAAATTTCGAACACCATAAGTGATGGCGTCACCATCCTCATCGGAAGCTTTTATAGTAATAATTATCGCTTTATCCTCCTCAACCGAATAGAGCGGAATCTCGCTAATCAACGGAAATTTATTGGTCACCCCGGTAGCCGTAAATTCAAGCGGCGAGCCATGTAAATTATTATTAATTGCCCATACTTTATAGACATTCCCAGTTGCTTCCTGCAACTGCAATCTGGCTGAGGCAATACCATTTTGATCGGAATATGCTACCTGATCTAACAAAATCCCGTAATCACCCGTTAGCGCAAACGTAATCGGAATGTTTTGACTGCCAGCAGGATTTCCTAAATCGTCCTTCACAATGATCGAAAGCGGATAGACTAGTTCCCTGCCTATCGTGCCAATTTGTCCATTTCCATGATAAAAACTCATTGAAACGGCTGGACGAGCTCCGATTTGGAGCGTAAATATCATGCCATCTCCGATTAATTCAGGCGCTAAAATTAACACTTTCACTTCTCCCAGAGTAGAGCCAGCTTTAATTAGTGTCGATGCGATTCCATCAGCATCGCTGGTCACTGTCTCATAACCGCTTTGAATCGTTGCGTCGCCTATAATCACAGCAAAGGAAATGCTATAATTAGCGACGGCATTATCATATATATCGGTTACTTTAACTGATAACCATCGGCTGCCATTTACGGCTATGGTGCTGCCATCGCCGGAAAATATAATAACTTTTTCCGCTGGTCCAGCCGTACCCATTGCCGTAAATCTTTTAGGCGAACCAGTTAGTTGTGGTGCTTCTACTGAGGCAATATTTGATCCTGCTACTCGTCCGAGAACGAAATAGCCCTTGGCATAACCGAAAACATCGGTGTACATGTCGGCTGCTGATTCCCGATTAAAATTACCATCGCCAAAATCGACTTTAAATCTGACTTTATAATTGCCGATGGGATCCCCGTTATTATCAACGACCTGAACTGTTAAGGGTTTAGGCAGCATCCTTCCGGCAATGCCGACTTGTTGATTGGTCTCTGGTAACGCTAACAATGTTGTCGGAGTTCCTGGTTTGCCGGTGGCAATATATTCAACTGGCGATCCTTGCAAGCCATCTGCTCTTGCTCTGGACCGGTTTACCTCTAATGAGGGACCCAATACCCAATGAGCCGCAGCAATGCCATTCAAATCTGTCTTCACTGGCTGGCTTTCAAAAATATAGCCACCTCCAGCGTACACTTCAAAGGTCACGTCATAGTCTTCAATGACATTGCCATACATATCTGCTACTCGTGCGGTAATTGGATTCTTGCACCCTGTGCCAAAGTTGCTGCTTTGATTGGTACCACCAACATAGCTAATGCTGTATGCAGCTAACGGCGTAAACTGAACGTAGGCCGTATCATTTAAAGTAATTCCGCCCAGGATATCAGTGATAACTATTTTTTTGATCTCGGCTTTGGTTGAT
>CAZNDR010000082.1:9273-11717 GCA_964571835.1 uncultured Cytophagia bacterium
TTTGAGTCTGTTGGTTGCATGAACGGCGTAATTGTATTCGCTGAGCCGGATACAGTCAACGCTAATGCTCTGTCTTTAATTTTATTGCGGTAATTATCCATTAATGTAACTGTAATTTCGGAACGTGAAGCATTATCCGCTGGGATAGGGCTGGTAGCATAAACTTCTGAAACTGTGGTACTGACAGCACCAGCTTTCGTTTCTATAATAAAAGTGATTGGCGAGCCATTTAGTTCAGGCCCATTCCAGGATCTGGCGCGAACAGTATTCGTCAAACCGGCCACAGGTCCAGGATAATAGTATACTTGTGCAATGCCGCTATTATCTGAAAAGGTGGTTTTTGTGGAGTCAATTAAATTGCCGAAAGTTCCATTACCTTGTGCTGAACTCCATTTTACCGGATGGTTAGGCACTGGATTGGAATAAGTGTCGATAATCTTGACTTTCAGTGGTTGAGCCGTCGCTGTTCTTACTGCAGTTGCCTCCTGACCGTTACCGGAAATATAAGTAATATCTGTGGCCGCGCTGCTCAAGCCCGAAGCATAAAAGGTCACCGGTGATCCTACAAGCTGTGTCTGTGATCCCGGATAATAGGCTTTTGCCTCTACGGAATTATTATTAATTCCAGCAACAGGCCCAACTGTTAGTGTCGCTTGAGCCGTGCCATTAACATTAGTATTTGCACTGTAGGTTTTTAGTACATTACCTTCAAGAGTGCCATTCCCGGTTTTCACTGTAAAGGTCACTAGATGACCAAATATTGGATTACCAAAGGAGTCGGTCACTTTCACAACAAATGGTGCACTTAATGGATTCCCTATTTCAATGGCTTTATAATTTCCGCTTATCTCTTTTAATTCATTGGCTGCACCAGTGGTGGCTGAGGCAGTAAAGGTAACCGGCGGGTTCAAAGGCTGACCGCCATAAACTGCTGTTGCTTGAGCCACATTATTATTATTACCAGGATTTGGTCCCAAAGTTAATGTCGCGGCTGCCACATGAGTTTGCGCATCAGTATAAGCATCAATTGATTGGCTGCCAGAAAAATTTCCATTGCCACTTGTAACAATAAAAGTAATTTTATAGTTGGGATGGGTTTTCCCTAAAGCATCTATCACTTTTGCTTTAAACGGTTGAGGCAAAGCAGTACCAACTGGCGCAGTAAGTCCATTCCCTGAAACGTATTGCAGTGCTGTCAAGCCGACCACTGTAATGTTAAAAATAATCGGATTGGGAAGATCTTGCACCACTGCCTGTGCCACCGAGTTAACACCTAATTGTTTGCCACAAGTAAAAAGAACTCTAGCAATTCCTTTATTCGAAGTATTCACCGTTATCTGCTGATTGGAACCACCATTAAAGGTACCGGGATTGGCACTACCAGCAGAAGTGAAGGTAACAGGAAATCCGCTGACAGGGTTGCCAAAATTATCCAACACCTTTACTTTCAATGAATCAGTCAAGGGATAGCCCGCCGAACCGGTTTGATTATTGCCGCTCACATAAATTAAGGAGGAGACCGTTCCTGGCATCGCCTCAAATTTTACGGGCGAATTCAATAATGGGACACTATTGTACGAGGCTGATGCCCATACTTCATTAGTGACTCCTTGGGCAGGTCCCAGAATTAGCGTAGCGCTGGCTAAGCCCCCGGCTTCAGTTAGCCAAGGTCCACTCGGAGTCAAGGTGCCATCGCCAGCTTTCACTTCAAAAACGACTGTATGCCCCGCGATGCCATTGCCATATTGATCGGCTACTTTTACCACGAACGGTTCGCCTAATTCCCGTCCTGTTGCACCTGTTTGTCCCCGACCCGAAACATATAGGATTTGTGCTGGATTACCCGGATTGGCGGTAGCTTTAAAAAGAATTGGTGAGCCTGTTAATTGCTGATTGGCGCCCTCAGCGCTTGCTCGAACGATTTGATTTTCCAGACCTGCCGTATCTCCCAGCGTAAAGGTTACCTGTGCTAAGCCACTAGCATTGGTGAGAACGTCCAGTCCATTTAATGCGCTTTCAATGCTATTT
Source organism: uncultured Cytophagia bacterium (assembly GCA_964571835.1). GTDB lineage: Bacteria > Zhuqueibacterota > Zhuqueibacteria > Thermofontimicrobiales > Thermofontimicrobiaceae > CAZNDR01. The sequence goes on from CAZNDR010000082.1 coordinate 11,302, forward strand.
CCCTTCGTCAAGCTCGCTTTATTCAGTGGATATGGTGCTATTGACCCGCCGCCACGCAAGATCTCAAATTTTACACGATGATTTTGAATAGGCGAACCCATGTTGTCAACAACTTTCACTACCAACGGTGCCGGCAGCGCCTGTTTGACCTTTGCGCTTTGACCGCTGCCGCTGATATAATTTAAATTTTGAGCAATGCCGCTGGTCGCTGTGGCTGTAAAAATAATCGGCGAATCGATAAGCCCATCAGAAACGGCATGAACGACATTCGTTGCCTGTCCTGTTCCCAACGTCCAAATAGTTGATGCCAATCCGGCTTCATTAGTATAAACTGGCTGGCTATTAGAAGGAAAACCATCTCCCTGCACTTCGGTGAAAGTAACTGGCCAGCCCGCAACCGTATTATTGCTAGAATC